>CAYWNG010000409.1:0-6340 GCA_964458685.1 uncultured Pirellulaceae bacterium | reverse complement strand
GTCAACCTCAGAATGCACACCATGCAATCAGAGGTCGACACGGAAAACAACAGCGAACTACTAAGCACGTTTGCGGCTGATGTCCATGAGTGCGTTTGTGGAGTGGCTAACTGGTATCAGTGGGACGCGAAGGCAATTAACACGGAGCTTGGCACGACGGAGTATCCATCACCAAGCGGAACTTTCGATGTTGCGGTTATTCCGCTGATCATCACCTACAGACACTCAGAGGGCAACCCTTACGAAGTCAGGTAAATGCTAGTCACGACGTTTGATAAATCAGCGATGCAAGGCGTGTCAAAGGTGCTAGAAGACCTTGGCGCAAACATCAAAGTACAAATGTCGGCGGCAGTTTCCAAGACAGCGGCAAAGGTGCGAATCGCAACGGCTCGACGACTGAAACGAGAACTAGCCGTCCCAGTGCGGATACTGAAAAAGGTAGTCGTCAAAGGCAAGACAGACAAAGAAACAATGACCGCGTTCGTTTACCTAAACCGCGGCTACCCAATTCCGCTAAAGCATTTTGGCGCGAAGGAATACAGAAAAGGAAAAGGAGGCGTCACATACCGAATCAGTCCTGGCGGGGCTCGTTCGATCATGCGAGACGCTTTCATGCCGCCCCAATATGGCGGCAACGTTTACCGTCGCAAAGGCGCTGATCGAGGACCGCTAGTTAAGCAGGTTGGCCCAGCTCCTGGCGACTTGTTCGAAAAGGCTGGAGTCGTGCAGCTTGCACTCGATACGGCCAACGAAGAACTACCAAAGCAAATACAAGAACGGGTGCGATTCCTAACACTCAAGGCACAAGGCAAACTGAAAGGTAAGCAGGCATGACATTACTAAAACGACGGCGAGTGTTAGCGGCAAAGATCGAAGCGACTAGCGGAACCGCAGAGACCCTATCGGCATCGGACGCATCATTTAACGTCTACAACATCACCGTGTCTCAAGCTGTCGAAATGCAGCAACGTGAAGGACAGGGCGGGTTTGGTCGTATCGCATCGCTAGCCGGCGGATACCAAGCCAAGGTAACGTTTACCATTGACGCATCATGGGATGGGACTGCAACTGAGCCGGCCTGGGCTGATACGTTCCTGCCGTGCTGCGGATGGGTCAAGAATGGGCAGGTTTACACACCGCGCACCGAAGCGCCTGGTAGCAACGTCAAGACAGCAACGATCAACGTCTACACTGACGGCATCATGGAGCGAATCTACGGTGCGGCTGGTACGTTCAAGCTTGTCTGCCCAACTGGACGTACGGCATTTTTTGAATTTGAGTTCACCGGCATTTGGGCTGGTCGCTCCGATGCTTCGATTATTTCTCCGACCTACCCAGATACTCTTCCGCTGCGTTATGCGGCTAGCACAACGACATGGAACAGCGTTGCACTTTGCCTTGAGAATCTGACGCTTGATAGTGCCAACACAATCCAGATGCGTGAATGTGCGGCCAACGTCGGAGGCTATCATGCGGCACTGATTACAGATCGACAAGTCAAGGTGACTGGCAATCCAGAAGCTAAGACCGTCGCGACCCAGGATCGCTGGGGTGCATTCCTTGCATCGACCGAAGCGGCGCTAACATGGGATTTGGACGGGCCGACAAATAGCAAGATCACCATCGCGGCGCCCAAGGCCCAAATCATGAACATCAATAGCGGCGACCGTAACGGACTGCTGACAGATGAAATTGAATGGCAGTGCAATCGCAACGGCTCGACCGTCGACCAAGAAGCCTCAATCACATTCACAGCAGCAACGTAATAGCGAGGGGTTATGCCTGTTTTTTTGGAGCCTGGTCAATCGTTTGCCGTCGTACTCAACTGCGACAAGGACAAGCCAGCAGCAACGCGGCCTGAGTTTTTCGTTAAATCTCAGTCAATGCGCGGCATGCGAAAAATCGCAGCGTTCCTTGATCGCGACAAGAGCGGCGAGACGTTTGACGAAATTGTCGACAAAACGTTAAGCCAACTGATGGAGCATGTTGTCGGATGGCGCAACATCGACAAGCCTTTCAGCCGCGAATCGCTAGAAGATGTGCTGACGTACAACGAAGCCAGCGAACTACTTCGAAAGATCATGGTCAACCAGCACGTTGGGCCAGAAGAAAAAAAAGACTAAGAGTGGCGGCGATGATCCGCATGGGTCAGCTTTGCCGTCACTGTAGCGACAAGAAATGTCAAGACAAAGGAACAGACGCGGAGCCCATAAAAATCGAGTGCCCATGTTGTAACGGCGCTGGGTGTGATGAGTGCGCGCTGGGTGACTTTGAGGTTAAGGGCTGTCCGAATGAATTTTGCTCTAGCGTTGTATCGGCTACATCGCTGGTCGACTTGTTTGAAAAAGGGTTGCCACCAATTGCCGGTGGTGCATTAGATCAATCAGTTTGGTTTCTCGAAGCTGCCAGAATTTTACGCAATGACGAAGCACAAATAAGGGCCGAAGCGCGTGGCAACTGAAAGCGTGAAAATACTGATTGAAGCAGAAGACAAGGCATCAGCCAAGCTTCGCGCTGCAGTCACAGAGCAAGAGAAGGCAGCGGCAAAAGCTGAGCTTGCGCGCGTCAAGGCTCAGAAAAGCATAGCGGCCGAGCGTGTTGAGCTTGAGCAAGGGGCCGAGGCTGCGCATGCATTCCGACTTGAGCTTGAGGGCGTCGCATCAGCGGAGGCTGCACTGATTGCTCGCGAAAAAGAATTGTTGACCGAGCAGAGAAAGCGAGCGGCAGAGCAGCAAAGGCTATCCGAGACAAGCGGCGCGAAGCAAACCAAGTCCGGTGCTGAGTTCTTTGGTGCAATCGCTGGCATCGCTGGCGGTTCTGAGATTGCATCTATCGCTGGGCAAATTGGTGGACTGACCGAAAAGACGAGTCAGTTCGGCGAAGTCGCTAAGATGGGCGGCGCAAATGCGATGCTGTTCAAGGCTGGTCTAGTTGCTGCTGCCGGCGCTATCGGGTTTCAAATCGGGTCAGAACTTGGCAACATCATTTTCCAGACTGAGAAGTTTAACGCTGAGCTCGAAACGGCAGTCGCTAATCTCCAACGGCTAGAGCAAGTCCAGCTCAATCAGCTTCGGGAAAAATTTGCTGATTTCAAAATCGACCTTGAGTTTGCACCAGACCAAGAGGCCGCGGTAAGTGATCAGATTGAGCAACTGCAAGCCGAACTGGTTGGCTATGAGTTTTCCGCGAAGGCTGCGCGTGCTGCTGTTGCTGATTTGCAAGCTCAGGGAAGTATCGGCATTGGCGATGCGTTTCAAAGTTCGGCTGGCCAGATAGTCACGCTGACCAACTACCTAGAGACGTACACCGGAGACTTTCAGGCGATGCTCGCCGAAAAGCAACGCGAGCTAGAAGCAGACACGACCAAGGCTGAGCTAATCCGCGAGCAGATCCGCGAACTAGAAAGACTTAGCGGAATCGAAAAGGAGCGTGCAGAACTTCGCGCGCAACGTCAAGAGGAAAAGCAGTCCGCAGAGTTTTTGCAGGGCATTCGCGACGAAATTGAAATGGTCAAGGCCGAAATCGACGGCAAGGCAAACGAGCTTAGAGCGCGTCGTGGAGCTGGTGCGACGCTTGAGGAAGACGAAGCACTGCGACTACTCAATGAACGTGATGCCGCAAAGAAAGTGCTGGAGGAACAGCAGAAGGCCGAGCGACTCAAAGAGCAAGAGGCAGAAAAAGAAAAGCAGCGGGCTAAGTCGCTTGAAGACTTAAAGCAAAAAGAACTCGACAAGCTAGAAGAAGAGGCAACGTTACTAGCCAAGGGCAAAGAAGCAGCGCACGCTCTGCGACTCGAAAAAATGGGCATGTCCAAAGAGGATGCAGAACGAATTGCTGCAGCGCAGGCCGAGTTGGATATGCTCAGTGAGCAAGGCAAGAAAAACGAGTCAGCTAAGGCTACATCGATCAACGCTACAGAGTCGCGATTGCTAACACGCGGTCCAGAGCAGGACGCGGCAGTAAGAACGGCAGAGCACACTAAGATAACCGCCGAAGCAGCAACGAAGCAGCTAGAAGAGATTCGCAGGTTGCGCGAGGAAATGAAGCCCAAATCAAAATTTGAATTGCTGATTGAGACAGTCGGCAAGGACGGCATATGACAGTTCAAAATGTTGAAAAAGCCTGGAGCAGAACAACCGGCAGCGTGACAGCGAGCAACGGCGGAAAGACACTATCGGCTAAGTTTTCCGATGGCTGGCAAGTGACGCACACAGTAGACACAACCGACGAAGAAATTATTCTGGCAATCGGCGTTCCTAAGCTTTACGACTACAAGCCAGGGACGTTTATTCCTTGCCAAGGTCTATCGCTTGAGACTCGCGGGTTAATCTACTCGCTTGTTAAGGTCGACTACGAAAAGACTATACAAATCGACCCAAGCAATCCTAACGTTGACTGGTCGCAGAATCCACTGAATGCACCCGCTGAAATCGAATGGAGCGACGAGACAAGCACGGAGAACATCGACCAAGACGCAGATGGAAACCCGATTGTCACGGCCAACGGAGAAGCAATTAACGGAGTCACTATCGAGCTTCCCGACCCAGTGCTAACGGTGACTCGCAATTTTGCCGTTTGGAATCCGCACATCATCCATCAATATCGCATGAGCGTAAACAGCGACATATTCGCAAGCTTTCCGCCTGGCACTGCTCGACTTGTTTCTGCCCCTGCGCGATTAGTCATCGATCAAAATTATGGCTCGTACTGGCGCGTGACAGCTCGCATCAGATTCCGCTACCCATACAACACAACAGCGGCTCAAGCATGGTATGCGCGAGTTCGCCATGAAGGATTCCGAGTTAAGGAGGGAAGCGACATTAAGCACGCGACCGATGATCAAGGCAATAAAGTCGTTACGCCTGTGCTGCTTAAGGAAGACGGGACTCTCGAAACCGACAAAGATAACGCGCACTGGCTAACGTTTAAGCGATACTTTCCGCTGCCGTATTCAAATTTAGGACTGCTGTAAATGGCCGACGAAATAACTTTTAACGCAACACTCAACATGCGAAACGGAAGCAATGTTTTTTCGTGGACTCCTGGCGCTGTGCGCATAACTCAAACCGGAATCGGTGGTCCTACGCCTGGCTATGTGACAATCGGAACAACCGAAGAGTCGCAAGCGTTCAGCGAGCTATCGACGCAAGGTGTGGTTGCTATGCAAAATCTCGACACGACGAACTATGTTCGGTGGGGATTTTCAACGGGCGTTTACGGTGGACGGATACTGCCGGGTGAGGTTGTGTTTTTTAGGCTCAATCCTGGCACAACGCTATATCTAATCGCCAACACAGCGGCTTGTAAGATGCACATCTACGCACTGGAGAACTAGCTTGGCTGGCGTGCTGGTAGAACGCGAAACACTAGCTTGGCTTATTGCGCTTGGCCGAAAGATCGAAGCTGCGCAAGTGCTCAACCCTGGATTCATTGGCAAGGAAGCACTGCGCGTGATGCCGAGGTTTCTGGGTGGCGGCGGGGTCGCTTACTTTTTTCCTCCACCAGGAGGCGTTCCAGCAGCATCTTACAATACGACGACAGACACTTTATCCGCAGGCAGTGCAGTTTGTGCGAGGGCGGATAGGCTCGCATCCGGTGCGTACGAAGAAGGCACAACAACAGAAACAGTCGAAAACATTACAAGTTTTGTCGTCGGTGCTTCTGGACGACCAATGGCATGTGCATTGACTGATTATGGGCGATGGGTGGTGATCGTCGAAGATTGCGGAAGCTCATCAACTGGAGGAGGCGGTCCAACGCCAAATCCAGATGTAGGCGACAGCGGTTCATCCAGAGGCATCGACATGGGCTATTCACTGGGAGTTTAACTAATGCCAGGACCGCCACTACCGCCCGTAGACGATACAGTTCTGCGGCAACACACTCAACGAAGGGCAATACAAGAAATGTTCACAAAAAAGCTAGACCTAATCGCATCCATAACCAACGTTGACGGCGCGACAGGTGGAACGTCAGGTCTCATTCGCATCACCGCAGCGAATCACGGATTGTCGACAGGTGATGAGGTTATCATCGCCGATGTCGGCGGAACAACCGAGGCTAATGGTTACTTCACGGTTACTCAGGTCAGCGCGTCGCAATTTACGCTCAATGGAACAACATTTACCAACGCATGGACAAGCGGCGGTGGTGTCTACAATGGCGTGTCTTACTTGGTTAACGTCGCCAATACTGCGGGTGGGGCAGCTCCAAGTTCTCCTGGTGTTTTAGTGGTCAACAACTACAAGCAGGTTAACCAATCCGGCGCAGTAGTCGCTACTCCGCAAGTTGTTAAAAAAATCACCGTCAACACCGATGTAGAAATCATGCTAGGCGATTC
>CAYWNG010000408.1:0-6359 GCA_964458685.1 uncultured Pirellulaceae bacterium | reverse complement strand
CCTTACCGCAATTGAACGTGCTTTCGGTTGGCTTCAATATCAATATTGGCACCATGATGGTTGTCTTGTTCGTGTCGATGGGCAGCGTTGCCTGGGTCTTTCAGGGTGAACTGGCCTCGTGGTTTGATGCTTGCCACCGAATTATTGCGGCTGATGGTTAGTCAGTTTTTCGTTCGTAGCTCATTTGCAGTTCGTTCATCGTAAAGTTTTTTGAGTTTGAATCTTGGCAGAGAATGACGATAAGAAGCACGACGCCACCGACTATCGGCGCCAGAAAGCGCACGAGCAAGGTCAGGTTGCGCGAAGCCAAGATTTGGGATCAGCCTTGGTTTTGTTTGTCGCTGTATTGACGCTCTGGTGGTTTGGGCCGGGGCTGGCAACTTCGCTGGGCGAGATTATGAAGGCCTCGCTGACTCAAGAAAACTACTGGACGATGGATAGCCGATCCGTGGCAGGTCTATTGGCTGCCTCGATGATGCAGTGCATGTGGAGCTTGCTGCCGTTGATGATGGGAGTCTGCGCGATCGTTGTGCTCAATAGCTGGGGCCAAGGTGGAGTTGTCTTCCTGCCCGAAAAGCTGGCGCTCGATCTACAGCGCATTAATCCGCTCACTGGACTCAAGCGACTGTTTGATTTGCCTAACGCAGTGCGGGTGATTTTCGGTGTGATCAAAATTTGTCTCGTGTGTGCCGTGATCGCTATTGGTCTTTGGATGCGATGGGATACAGTCCAAGCGGCGCATGAACTGACCGTTGGAGAAATCGCAGCCCTGATTTGGAATACGACCCTCGATCTTGGCCTGTATGTTTCGCTAGCGCTGCTGGTCCTGGCTATTTTTGACTATGGATTTCAGTGGTGGAAGCATGAACAAGATCTCCGCATGAGCGACGAAGAGATGCGGGAAGAGATGAAGATGATGAATGGCGATCCTCAGTTGATCGCTCGTCGTCGCGCCGTCCAACGACAATTGGTGATGAACCGCATGCAAAGTGCTGTACCGACGGCCGACGCAGTGGTAACCAATCCGACTGAGTTAGCTGTGGCTATCAAATACGATCCTCAAACGATGCGAGCTCCCATTGTCGTCGCTAAGGGGGCCGGACACGTTGCCGCTCGGATTCGAAAGATGGCTCTCGAGTCCGGAGTGCCAGTCATCGAACGTAAGCCGCTGGCTCAAGCTCTGTTTAAAAACGTCGATGTCGGTGCGGCAGTGCCAACTGAACATTACGGAGCGGTGGCCGAGATTCTCAGGTATGTTTACCGATTGAAGGGTAAGAAGATGCCAACTCTGGCATAGTCGATCGGCTTGGCTAGGTAAATTGCTGGACCTTCGATCCGAAATCCCAGAGAAGAGCAGCTTCACAGTTGAGCTGCGTCTGTTTGTGCTGATCGTAGCGATTTGATTGCGAGTATCGGTAAGCAGGGCTGATCCAACGCGGCTTCGCTGGCAGATTCTTTGCGCTTTCGAGGCGGACTTTTCGAACTGGCTCAGACCAAAAGCTAAGCTTGTACGACTCGATTTCCGTCTCCAAAACATCGGCGATGCCCACAATGAGCGAAGCTCCTTTCATTGACTTTTACGAACTCCTGGAACTCAGCCCAAAGGCGTCGCTCGAAGCGATTGAACAGCTCTTTCGCGTCGCGGCCAAACGGTATCATCCAGAGACTGGCGTTCAAAAGGATGCTGAAAAGTTTAAGCTGATCACCCACGCATTCCAAACGCTGCGCGATCCCGCAAGACGTGCAGCCTACGATTCCCTGTATGTACAATTTCGGCGCGAGGCAGCCGAGCTCATTCGCGGTGCTGAAGCGACCTCCAATGACTACGCAGTCCGTAATCGGATGCTCGCCCTGTTCTATTCCCAACGCCGCCGCAACATGAAGCAGCCTGGAGTGGGTGTAGCTAAGCTAGAGGAACTGCTGGCGGTTTCCCCTGACATCATCGAATTTCACCTTTGGTACTTCAAAGAAAAAGGCTGGGTCCAGCGAGAAACGTCGGGGCCGCTTTCGATTACGGTAGCAGGCGTCGACGAGATTGAGTCGCGAGAACGGCTGAAGCAAGAAGCTCAACGAACGCCCGTTGCTCCCATCACCATGCCTGTTGGCAACGCGGCCGCTAGTTTTGCTAGCTAGCTTGATCAAAAGCTACTGTTGACATCACAATCCCAAATCGGGTAAGAACCACAAACAAATCTCGTTTTCGGTTCACACCTAGGCAAAAGGAATTGCCAAGTGATGGCTCCATATCTGCGTCGAATCCGTCCATTTTGCTTAGCACTTCAACTACTCGGCGGCTTGCTTGCCGTAGTTGGTTCGCTCGAGTTGAGCTCGTACGCCTACGCTCAAGAAGCACAATGGATTTGGTCGCCGGAACATCCAAGAAACCAAGCTCCCGAAGGGGATTGTTACTTCCGACGCGTCTTGCAATTAGACACGGTCGAAGAAGCAACGATCACTATCACCGCGGACGATAAGTATGATCTGTACGTCAACGGCAAGCTGATCGGAAACGGCAAATCAATTCGGCAAATGGAGCAGTACGACATCGCGCGACTGCTACGCAAAGGAACCAACGTGATTGGTATCCGCGTAACCAATGTTGCCGCTGGACCGGCTGCAGTTGCAGCTCGCGTTCTGGTTAAGCCCAAAGGTAAGAACTGGCTCAGCTTCTCGACTAACGAAGGCTGGCGAACTCAGTTGGACAAGGTCGAGAATTGGGCTGCGTTGACCTACAAAGACAATCTCTGGAAGCCAGCTCAAGTCTTCGGGCTGCTCGGCGAAACCGCACCTTGGGATCGTAGCGAAGAGAGCGGCGCGAATCAACTTTCCGAGAATCAACGCTTCCGTATCAATCAAGAGTTTGTTGTCGAAGAGATTTTGGATACCAAAACGGTTGGTTCACTGATCAACATGGCGTTCAACGAATTTGGTCATATTATCGCTTCGCGCGAAGGCGGACCACTGCTGTTGATTTACGATTCAGACAAAGACGGCGTTCCCGACAAGACTCGCGATTACTGCGATCTGGTTCAGAATATCCAAGGCATTCTGCCGCTGAACGGTGACGTCTACGTCACCGGAGACGGCAAAGAGGGCTCGGGCGTCTATCGCCTAGTCGACGGCGACCGCAATGGAAGCATCGACCAAGCCGAAAAGGTCATCGGATTTAAGGGCCAGTTGGGCGAGCATGGTGCGCACGGATTGGCATTGGGACCAGACGGATTTGTCTACTGCGTCTTGGGTAATCACGTGTATTTTGACGGTGAGTTTGCCGAGACCAGTCCGCTGAAGCAATACTACGAAGGCGATCTAGTTCAGCCTCGGATGGAAGATCCAGGTGGACACGCGCAAGGCGTGAAGGCTCCTGGCGGAACAGTAATTCGTATGGATCTAGAGAGTAAACGCGTCGAATTGGTCGCGGGTGGAATTCGCAACGCATTCGACTTAGTCTTCCATACCAACGGACATTTGTATGTACACGACAGCGACATGGAAGCCGACGAAGGCGCTGTTTGGTACCGTCCGACTGCTTTGTACGAAGTCGCCGAAGCTGGCGAGTTCGGCTGGCGAAGTGGTTGGGCATCTTGGCCGAATCATTACTTCGATCGACTGCCGACAACGCTAGAGACTGGTCGCGGTTCGCCCACTGGTGGATGTGTCTACGGTCACCACATGTTGCCGCGTCGTTATCACAACAGCCTATTCTTAGCCGACTGGTCGAAGGGGCAGATACTCAACGTCAAGTTCGACGAAAAGGGTAACGCAAGCTCTGAAGTCTTCATTCAAGGCCAACCACTCAATGTGACTGATGTCACCGTTGGTCCCGATGGACATTTGTACTTCTGCACTGGCGGTCGAGGTACTAAGGGTGGAATCTATCAAGTGCGATGGACCGGCAAGGTTCCCGCGGCAGTACGAGATTTGGGAAGCGGTGTTACCAAGGCGATCAAGCAACCTCAGCTCGACTCAGCTTGGGGACGCCAAGCGATTGCTTCGATCAAGCGCGAGCTTGGTTCAAGCTGGAATAGTCAAGTTTCAGCCATCGCGGTCAGCGAAGAAGCACCACCTGCACAGCGCGTTCGTGCGTTGGAGTTGATGCAGTTGTTTGGGCCAGCTCCAACGGAAGATCTACTTGTAGACTTGATGCAAAGCTCCAACGAAGCGGTTCGAGCTAAGGCTGCGACGTTGGCTGGCCTGCAAGCCAGTAGTGAAGACTTGCAAAAGGCTCTCGAATCATTGCTGAAGAATGCTGATCCGGTCGTTCAGCGAGCTGCCTGCGATGCGCTCGTTCGCGCGGGTTACAAAGTGGACGCAAGCCTGCTGATTCCTGTCCTGAAGAATTCTGATCGTAAGGTTGCTTGGCCGGGCCGAGTCCTGCTACAGCGCGCCGATGCGGAAGCAATCAAGCCTTTGCTCTCCCACGAAGATCAACGTGTTCGTTTGCAAGCGGCGTTGGCTTTGGTTACCGCCTATCCAACTAAAGAGAACAGTCAATTCGCGGTTCAAGGCATGCTGGGCATCCTTGATGGATTCGTGAGTGATCGTAACTTTGTCGATCTTCTGCGCGTCGTTCAAGTCGCCCTACATCGTGCGAAGCTACAAGAGGCGGATGTGCCTCAATTGGCCGCCGCAATGCGCAAGGAGTATCCAGTCGGAGAAGCCTTGCTTAATCGTGAGCTCTTCCGAATCCTCACCTATTTGAACGTCGAATCGGTAATTCCCGATGCAATTGCTGCGCTTCAGCAAGACTTGCCTTTGGACGAGCGAATGCACTTGGCGATGCACTTGAGTCTGTTCAAACACAAGTGGACAGCCGCTGAACGCTACGCCATCGTGAAGTTCTTCGAAGAGTCTCAGCTTGCCGATTCGGGCAGTAGCGTGCCTCTTTATACGATGAACTTGACTAAAGCACTTTGCGAAGATCTACCGTTGGAAGAGGCCCGCATCTTCGTAACTGAAGGTGCCAAGTGGCCTAACGCAGCGTTGGTCTCGCTGTTCCGCTTCCCAGAGAAATTGTCGAGCTCCGATCTGTCAATTCTCAAGAAGCTGGATCAAGAGATCGACCGCAAGGGCTTTGAGGCCGAACAGTACAAACGCTTGCGGACGGGCATCGTAGCGATGCTTTCGCAGCATGGCGACCAAGATTCGCAAGCCTATCTTCGCGAAATTTGGATTCGCAATCCTGAACGTCGTCAAGCTGTTGCGTTGGGGCTCGCTCAATTCCCTTCCGATGAAAACTGGGATTATCTAGTTCGCAGCTTGCCTGTTCTAGAATCGTTCGCAGTTCCTGAAGTGTTGCAGACTCTGCGAAAGGTCTCTGCCGCCACGGATGATTCGCAAGCAATTCGTGAAGTCATCCTACATGGCTTGAGAATGGAACAAGATGGCGAATCGCCCAAGTCGGCTTTGGACCTGCTGAGCTACTGGACTGGCCAAGATCTTCGTTCGTCATCCAACGATGCCTCGAAGATGGTCAAGTGGCAGGAGTGGTACGCGCAAACTTATCCTGAACAGCCAAAGGCCGAGCTTCCTAAGTTAGAGAATTCATCGCCTTGGAGTATGGAATCGCTTTCAGAGTATCTGGCTACGAGCGAAGGCCGTAAGGGAGACTCGGAAGCTGGCAAGCTGGCTTTCACTAAAGCCAAGTGCGCTGACTGCCATCGCGCAGGTAGCATAGGAAAAGTTGTTGGACCAGATTTAACAACTGTGTCCAGTCGGTTCACTCGTAAAGAAGTGATCGAGTCGATTCTGTTCCCTTCGCATGTCATCAGCGATCAATATCGTTCGTATCGCGTGTTAACTACCGATGGAAAAGTTCACGCAGGCATGATGGTCAAGAATGCGGATAACTCGGTTACCATTCGCGACTCGCAGCTTAAAGAGGTAACCATCAGCGAAGAGAATATCGAGACGCTGGAGCCCAGTGGGACTTCTCTGATGCCTAGCGGTCTGTTTGACGAACTGAGCAGCGCCGAGATTCGCGACTTGATGACCTTCATGGGTTATGTTCCAGATCAACCCAAGAAATTGGCAGAGAGTCCAAGTAAACCTGCGGTAAAGCGTTAATGGCGCTAGCGTCGTTCAACGGTATTTCGTTTAACGGCGTTTAACGGCAAGCCTCAGGCGACTGCTATTCGATTAAGGGCGTTGAAATGTGTTCGTGAGCAGGTGAGTAGTGGGGTTCTGGCGACTTCCACTACGACACGCTGGCGGAGTGATGTGGCACACTGAAGACAGGAAGGACGTCAACGGAGTGACGTGGCACACTGAAGAATGGCTAGCGCTCGATGGAATACTGTTCTAGCTTGCGATAGAGCGTGGCTCGGCTCACGCCTAACAATCGACAAGCTTCGTTGATG
>CAYWNG010000407.1:3307-6378 GCA_964458685.1 uncultured Pirellulaceae bacterium | reverse complement strand
CCAGTGTTTGGCCAGCAGGTTTTCCGTGCCCAAAGGGAAGATCAGCAAGGGAATTTCGTGGCTCAAGAGATTGGCAACGACTCCGACAGTACCATCTCCGCCAGCGCAAACAACACAAGCCAGTTTTGATTCGTCGTGCAATCGATGGGCGGTTGCTTTAAGCGTTTCCAGCGATCGAATCACATCGACATGAAAGCCCAGTCGTTCGATTGCGTCCGAAAGATCCTTGACCAACTGGCCGGTTGGACCAGCTCCCGATTTCGGGTTAGCAGCGATCAGGACCCAACGACCAGCATTCACGGACACCTCATTACCACTTCAGTCCAAAACGGTCACCGCCAGTCGCACTGCCGGTGCCTCCCTTGAGCGGACCACGATTCTTGGGTACGACTGCCTTGCGTGGTGGTTCTTCGACTTCGACAGTTTCCTTAGTTTCGCTTTCGGCTGAAACTGGTGGAGCTTGAGCAGCTTTCAGCGATAGGCTGATGCGCTGCTTTTCCTCTTCGATTGAGAGAATCTTGACTTCAACCTCTTGGCCTTCGCTGACAACGTTGCTGACTTTGGCAACGCGATGATGAGCGAGTTCTGAAAGGTGAACCAACCCTTCAACGCCTGTGGCAATGCGAACGAACGCGCCAAACTCGGCGATCCGAGTCACGGTTCCCTTGATCATCGAACCGACAGGGAAGCGGGCCTGAATATTGGCCCAAGGGTGTTCTTGCAACGATCGGTAGGAAAGTCCAATCTTGCCAGTCTGAGGATCGATCTTGTCGACACGAACATGGATCTCTTGGCCTTCAGTCAAAACTTCACTGGGGTGCTTCACTCGCTCCCAAGAAAGTTGGCTGATGTGCAGCAGGCCATCTAAACCACCGATGTCAACGAACGCACCGAAGTCGGTGATCTTGCGGACGGTGCCTTTGACAGCCGCGCCGACTTCGATCGAGGCCAATCGTTGTTCGCGTTGTTCAACGCGTTCGCGTTCCAAGACAGCGCGACGCGATAGAACGAGATTGCCGCGACGCTCGTTAGCTTCGGTGATAACGCACAAGACTTTTTGACCAACGAACTCGCCCATGTTTTCGACGCGGTACGGAGCGATTTGACTCGCCGGAATGAATCCGCGAATGGTGCCAACTTGACACTCTAATCCACCTGTGTTGGATCCGGTAATTGTGCCTTCGACGACTTCACCTTCTCGCATTTCGCTCCAGTCGCCTGCATCGATAGCAGCGCCTGGTATTGTCACGTCGTAGATGCCTTCGTCGGTCAAATAACCGCGGACAAGCACATCGATTTGATCGCCGGGATTTGGCGGAGTCTTGAATTGGAGGATGGAGATAATCCCTTCATTGGGACCACCCATCGATACAAAGACGAACTCTTCGTGCAACTTGACGACGGTAGCTTGTAGGCGTTGACCCTCTGTCAACATGAGACCGACGCGAAGCGATGCATCACCGACTAGGACCTTCTCTAGATCCAGTTCTTCTCCGAGCGCAGCACTCAGTTCGTCTTCTAAGTCTTTGGAGAGTGGCGAACGACGCGATGGCACTGCGACTTTGGGAGCAACCGCCGCAGGTGGAGTTTTGATTCTACCGACCTCTTCGCGATACTTGGAATTTGGCTTGCCGCCGCGGCGCCCCTCTTTTCCACCTTCGCTGGCTGGCTCTTCAGCCTGTTCGCCGCTCGGCTCGCCGGCAGGACTACCGGTCGCTTCGCCAGCAGTTCTAGGCGGCTTCGGCGGACGGCTTGGCTGCCGCTGATTGAACGCCTGCTGTTGGCTCATCCGCAATTGCCGAATACGCTCCAGGTTAATGGGGCCACCTGCGCCGGCGGACGCGTCCGCCGCATCGACGGAGGGTGTGAGCTGTTCGACGTTTTCAGTGTTGGCAACAACGTCGTTGGTCGATGCGGAATCTGCAGCGTTTGGATCTGTCATGGAAGGGAGGAGATAAAAGAAGGTCGGGAGCGTTTAGCTCATGAAATTAGCTGATCGAAAATGGATACATCTCCACTTTCTTAGCCCAGTCATTCTAGCCACGGACGAGCGAATTGACTACGGCATCTGAACAGTTCAAAGTCGTCCGCTAGCAAGGATTTCCTTAATCATTTTCGACGAAAGTTGCCCGCGGGGCCTTAACAATCAACCCTGTGGCGGGCGTCAACTACCTATTTCGACGCCACAATGATTGCCGCAACGATCGAGCCACCGGCCATCATTACCAGCACCGCGATTACGGCAATTGTTACCCCGAGATTCGATTTCTTGGCGGCCGGAGTGATCTTTGCTGGCTCGTTACCAGCCTTGGCTCCACCTTTGGACGCGTCCGGTTGTTGAATTGGCACATAGGCTGGTGCGTTGCCTGGAAGCCAAGGGGCCATGCCACCTGAAGGGCTTTCCATCGGGCCTGTGTGCACCGGTGCAACCCCAAGATCGACTCGTTTACTTTTGCCTAAGCTGTTGAGGTCAATTGCTGCGAATGGATCGTCGGCTTCGGCTGTAGCTGTGGGTGCCGCGGTCTTGCTGGCCGATGCTGTTGTTGGTTTGGCTGAAGTTGGCTTGGCTGAAGTTGGCTTGGAAGCAGTTGGTTTGGAGGAGGTTGGTTTGGAGGAGGTTGGCTTTGCTGACGGCTGCGCCGTTGAAGACGACTTGGCCTTTTCCGCTTTTTCCGCAGGTGCTTTTGTTGATTCCGACTTAGCTTGCCCCGCTGGCTTGGCTGGTGCCTTTAGCGAGAACTCGGCCGAGCAGCTTCCGCACTTCACGCGGTTGTCGGCTGGCATCGATTTGATCTCGATGGGTTGCTTGCACTTTGGGCACTGTAGCGTTGGCATTAGAACGACACTCCCCTTCACCGCCGCGCTAGCCCACGGCAATAGTTCCGAATGAAATCCGAATCGATGTTAGCAATCGCAATTCAACGTGCTAGAATTGCACCTGCAGGTCTGAATTCTAATCAAAAACAGGGCTCATTACAGCCGTATCTGGGGAACAAATGAAGACAGCAGCATACTCGGTTGCCGCATTCTGGATTTCCGCCGTCCTAGCCGTCACAACCGCTCAAGCCGAC
>CAYWNG010000407.1:0-3297 GCA_964458685.1 uncultured Pirellulaceae bacterium | reverse complement strand
CTGCAAGCAAACGGAACCAGTAAAGAAATTGCCGTTCCTGATGCTTTACTGCCTGAGTTAGACGAAGCCGTTGCGACTAAGCTGAAGCCCTTAATGCAGTTGTACGCGAGCAACGATTACGCTGGCTTCAAGACGGCCTATGCGAAGATCGCGGCCACAACTGACACTCTCCCGGCCGTCGAGGTCTTTTGGGCCAAGTTACTGATCACTAGCAATCGAACTGGCGACGCTCACAAAGTGCTCGAAGAGTACATTCGCGATCACACCGAAGATCCTGAAGCGTATATGACCATGGGTATCTTGGCAGTTCGCAACAACCGGTTTACCGACGCTTGGTTGAATCTGTTGTACTCACAGCGCTTGATCGACAAAGAGCTGCTGCCTAAAGGTCGAGTGAAACTGGTGGCGTTGACAATGTTGGAAGCCCGAGCCATCGTTGCTGAGTCGCGACGTCAATGGAACGAAGCCGATCAAATGTATCAAAGGCTCCAGGCTCTTAAGCCCGAGGACCAGTCGATCAAGTGGCGATACGGTCGATGCCAAGTCCTAGCTGGGAATCACAAGCAGGGTCATCAAACGATGGTTCAAGCTTGCCAGGCTGACCCAAAACTCCCAACAGCAACGCTGTCCGTGGCTCAGTTGCTTGTCGATACCACGAACTGGTCGAAGGACTCGGAAGCAAAGTCAAAGGTCGAAAATTGGTTCCAGCAAGCGATCGAAGAAAAAGAAACTGACGACAAAGCGATCGTCGCCTATTACAAATGGTTGGTCTTGGATAATCGTCCCGAAGATGTCAAAGCTAAATTCGATACACTTCCCGATGCAATCAAGAAGACTCGCGAAGTAGCTCTGATCCGCAGCGTCGCCGCACGGTACCTCAACGACCTAGCGACTGCGGAAAGTCTGCTCACCGCATTGCATCAGGACAAGCCTGACGATCTAGAGGTCGCCGATCAACTGGCCTTGGTTCTGATCGAAAGCACCGACGAAGCAAAACGCGGACGAGCTCTTCAGCTATCAGAACGCAACTTCCGCGCAGCCTCCGAGGTCGAGCAAGTATCTGCAACGGCCGCTTGGGTTCAACTCCAACTTGGTTCAAGCGACGTAGCCGATCGCATCCTTTCGCAACTTGCATCGCGCGGTCCTCTCTCTCCACAGACCACGTACTACATCGCTGAACTGCTCAAGAAAAGTGGTAAGGATGTTGACAGCAAGCGTTTGTATCAAATCGCTGCCGACACCATCGGCATCTTTCCTCAGCGAAGCAAAGTTAAAGAGTTGCTTGCTGCAAAGCCATAAATGAAGTGTGTGTGCCGCGTGCGGTCGAAAAGCCGACGAAGAACCGACTATGTCCGACAAAATTGAAGAGTTCCTTGGGGCCAAAGTTTTCGCGGTGGCTGGTGCATCTAAAGATCCAACCAAATATGGTTACAAGATCTTCGTGGCGCTCAAGTCTTCGGGTCGAGAGGTCTTCCCGCTCAATCCTAATGCCAGTGAGATCGATGGAACGAAGGCGTTCGCTGACCTAGCAAGCTTACCGCAAGTTCCTGAAGCTTTATCGCTGGTCACACCACCCGCCGTAACGCGACAAGTTGTCCAACAGGCGATCGCAGTGGGCGTCCAGATTCTGTGGATGCAGCCTGGCGCTGAGGACTCGCAAGCTAGTCAAGCCGCGCGCGACGCTGGACTCACCGTGATCGATGACGGTAGCTGTGTCTTAG
This sequence comes from uncultured Pirellulaceae bacterium, assembly GCA_964458685.1. Lineage (GTDB taxonomy): Bacteria > Planctomycetota > Planctomycetia > Pirellulales > Pirellulaceae > Aureliella. Next base: position 1,576 of record CAYWNG010000407.1, on the reverse strand, counting down.
TCGCCTTGGCCGTGGAATCCGGTCGATCTAAGAAGAGGTGATAGGTAGTTTGGGGATTGTTACAAGCCATCAGCGAAGAACCCGATTCGCTTTAGGTTCGCAGTTGCAATCCAAGCGGAAGTGAATCACCTAAGATCTCCGACGCCTCTTCGCCAGCTAACGCGCCTCCTTCGCGGACCAACTGTTGGTAATGTGCTGACGCGCCACGTAGTTCTAACTTGCGAAGAACTTGCTTCCTCAATGCGTCTGAGATATCTCGATAGCGGTCACCCACTTTGCGACAACTCTGCATCAACGCCAGATCGTAATTCGAATCGTCCAATTCGAGACTCAACAGCCTTTCAACCCAGCGTTCCGTATCTGCTGTGTCGATCACGCAGTTTAGAGGTCCGTACGATGGTTGTCGCGCGGCAAGGCGGGCGAGGCACCAACATAAGGCTCCATGGCAAGCTTGATACTTTGATGAGCTCAATAGATCCAGGCACCACGTTCCGAGTTGCGTCTTGTCGAGCTTGCTGAGTAGTTCCAGAGATCCTGCGAGTCGAAGCAGTTCGATCAGCTCTTGTGGATTGGCCGCTGCCCCTTTGCCCCGCTTGGATGGATCGAGTACCTGGCGTAACGGGCCAGCGATTTGTTGGTAAACGGTTAATTGTTGACCAGCCGTAAAGCCTCCAGCAATTCTCCGCCAAAGTATGAACGCTTCATTGCGCGAGCTCGGTGTGGCAAAGTTTAACTTGCCGTGCACATGTCGCCACGACTCGGCCACACGCCAATCATCGGCGGCCATGCCATACCCTGGCCGCAAGGTGTAGCCCAAGAGGTTCAGCCACCGCGCTTCATGTTCGGGACTCTTCTTTCGCCCCTCGCGGAGATCAATCAACGTCTGCCACATTGTGCGCAGCAATTGCGGCGGCCATTCGCTGCGCCCCATGCCGAGGGCCTGAGTCAACTCGCTCAAGACCTTAGATGTTTTGATGGGATTATCGCTGCTGCTGAACGTTCGCTGAAGGATTTCGCGGACTAGTTGCTCGGTTCCATCATCCAGAATCCCAGCCTGGTTGGCAGTGGCTTCGCGAAGTTGATGGTCGGTTTGCGTGCTACCGCGAATATCAAATTCTAACTTCCAACGACCACTGGGCCGGACTTCAGTAGAATCCACTGTCGCTGGTGTTGCCAACGATTGACACCACATTTGCAACGTACCAATCTGGCTCAGTTCGACATGCAATTGCACTGGCAAAAGCTCTTGGCGCTTCTTGCCCACAACGTCAAGGACTGTACGAATTGGAGGCAAGTAGGAAAACTCTTCGGCAACAATGCTCACACGAGCCCCCACGGCATCGGCAAGTCGAGTGCTCGAATAGAGTATCGGAAACTGGACTGGTTGGCCCACGATCAATTGCAGCGTTTGCTCCAGCGTGTATTGATCGCCCGGACTAGCTGACCCAGGTACTAAGCAGACGGCTTCAGGTGGATCGGTCGAAACTTGCAAGTAATACGAGCAAGCTAACTTGGCCTCAATCTCAACGCCCAAGCCTCGTTTGACGCGCGCGAAATAAGCAGCTCCATAAGCGAC
>CAYWNG010000406.1:0-6382 GCA_964458685.1 uncultured Pirellulaceae bacterium | reverse complement strand
TGCAGCATCATTGGGGCTTTGTTCCGTTGTCGGAGCGAGAGCATCAGCAATTGAAACGTGACTTGAGTTGGATTGTGGACTCGGATCTTTTGCACTTCGCAGAGGTTGATGGAGTGGCCGTAGGAGCGGCTTTGGCGCTTCCGGATCTGGCGCCGTGTCTCCAGAGAATTCAAGGTCGTTTGTTTCCATTTGGGTTTCTGAAGCTGTGGTGGGCTAAGAAACATGCGAAGCGTTTTCGCGTTGTCGCAACGAATGTCCTGCCGCAATACAACCGCTTGGGGATCGGTCCAGCGCTGATCAGCCGGATCGCTCGACATGCATTGAAGTCGGATGCGAGCATCGAGTTTTCGTGGATCGCGCAGTCCAACCCGACCAGCTTTCAGACTATTGAAAACGGCGGCGCGAAGAGGACGAAGACATTTCGCGTTTATGAGGCCAATTGCAACGAGCTGCTCGATCGTCGTCTTTCGCTCCGCGAAAGTAGCGAGTGCACGCGCGTCCCGCCGATTCTTTCCGCAACAGTTGCGAAAGTATGAGCCGCTCACGAAGATCTGAACCCTGGCGGGATCAGCTACGGAGCGCTACTTTCGCGGAGCGAAAGGGGCGACGATCTATGCGCGAAAGTAGCGTCGAAGAGTGTGGCACGCCAGTCCCTGGCGTCTTCTACTCTTGATGAGCAAGCAGGCTGAAGATCCGCGGTGGTTCGTGAAAGTATGAGCCGCTCATGAAGATCTGAACCCTGGCGGGATCAGCTACGATGGCGCTACTTTCGCGGAGCGAAAGGCGACTATAGAAGTGGCGCGAAGCGGGACGGGACGCCCGCGTACCAACGAAAAAAGCCCTCTGCATGTGTTGCAGAGGGCTTGGGTAGGTTTAGAGTCTTTACGCAATTCAAGGATTTACGATACTCTCGCGAAAGTGTCAGCCGCTCACAAAATCTGAACCCTGGCGGGATCAGCTACGAAAGGCGACTATCGCGAGGCAACGCGGTCAGGTTGTTCCTCGAAGTCAAACGTTAGTGCGAGTTGGTCGCCACCAATGAGGCGGATCGATTGTCGCTTGACGTTGCCTTCGTGCTCAACTTCAACAACGTAGTCATCCCATGCTTCACCTAGCTTGAGGTGCGAGCTTTGGAAGGTACGCTGACTGCCAGTAGCTTTGGTTGTATTACCAGCCAAAGTTACCTTAGCGCCTTCTGGAACGTTCAGTGTCAATGCTGTATTGACTGGAGCCTTTGTATCCGAGAAAGCAAATTGCAGTTGTTCATCGGCACCAGCGCCAACAACAAGCGATTTGTTTTCGGTAACGACTTGACCATCGGCGGTTACAAGTTCAGCGCGAACGTCGAACTTGTAGGCCTTGCCTGCAGTCAAACCGCGGCTAACGAATTGTCGAACGCTGCCAGTGCTCGTGGTCAGTTTTTCGTTGACATAGACCTTGGCGTTGCTTGGAACGTTGACGGTTAGATAAACCGCGTCGTTCACAGTGCTGCTAGATGCAACGTTGAAAACTGGGTTGGAGACGGTGCTGTTGGAGGCTCCGTAATAGACGGTACCAGTGCTGCCGTATCCAGCACCGTATGAGCCAGTGCTTCCGTACGAAACGCCAGTGCTTCCGTAAGAAACACCAGTGCTGCCGTAACCAGTGCTACCGTAGGAGACGCCACCCGAGCTTCCGTACGATGTGGTGTATCCACTGCTTCCGTAGGATGTCGAATAGCCGCTGCTGCCATAGCTGGTTGAGTAACCGCTGCTGCCGTAGCTAGTGACGTATCCACTGCTACCATAACCCGAGCTACCGTAGCTGGAGTAGTAAGCGCGACGAGCTTGGTGTCGCTCGATCTTGGCATGAATGTGATTGGAAATGCCACGAAGCACGCTTCGCACTGGTGTGAAGTGATGGCCATGTGAGCCACCGCTGGAACCGTACGAACCGTAGTAAGCCACCGAACCAGAGGATCCATAGGAACCCCCAGACGATCCACCGTAGTAGCCACCGCTGCTGCCCCAACCAGCAAGTGCTGGGGACGCAAACAGGCAAAGTAGGCTGCACAGCGTAAGCGAGGCAACTCTGAAAGTAGTGTTCTTCATCTGTTGTTTGACTCCGTTTGCCATTGAAATGGTGATCCGAGTTGGCATAACTCGTTAGGCTTAGACCTCTTGGCCCAAGCAATCAAAGATAGTCGATGTGGGGGTTTGATCAAGCGGCCTGGGGAGAATTTAACGATTGCGCGGATCTCGCCAGGTTGCTGGTCTAGGTAGTTTAGCTCAAGATTGCCTTCCGGAAGCCGTTGGAGGCACCAAAACCCCGATTTTCACAGGGTTCCAAGCAATAAAACGCGGCCCAAATCACTTTACGGCTTCGATCTCGACTTTATCAAACGCCGCTTTGCCTGTTGCGCCGAAAAGACCGATGGATACGATGGCTTCTCTGGCGTCTTGAGGAACGCGAAAGGTCTTGGATTCATGCTTCCAGTCGCGGGTAGTGCCTTGAAACGGGCCGACTGAAAGTGTTCCACCTACCCAAGCTCGCTTTTCGTCGAGAAAGCGAATGGTAAGGGCGGGAAGCTCGGACTTGTCGGCCCCCACGCGGACATCGGTGACTTTGATGCTCGCGGAGAGCTTGATCTTTCGAACTTGGCGGCCATCAAGTCCTAAGCCTTGAAGCAAGTTGGTTGGGCGACCATGGACATCATTTTCAAACTCAACGTAATGGCCATCGCCTTTCGTGCCCGCCATCCACTTCAGTCCACGTTGATAGTACCAGCCGGGAACATCGCCGCTCTTGAGCAGTGGCTCTTCGAAATCACCGTTGATGAGCGTTGGTTTGGAGGGGTCGGCATGTACCTTTCGATTGTCCTCTGCTTCGCCAGTCATAGGAACAAACAGAGTTGGTCGCAGGGCTTCGCGTTCCAGCTTTCCATCTTTCTTGCGCATCAGATAAAGCGTCTGCTGATATCGTTCGCCCACGGGAATGACCATCAGTCCGCCTTCATTGAGTTGTTCAACCAGCGGCTTGGGAACATCTTCGGGACTGCACGTAACAATGATTCGATCAAAGGGGGCATGCTCGGGCCAGCCAAGAAAGCCATCGCCGACCTTCGTAAAAACGTTCTTATATCCCAGGGAATCAAGGACTTTTTTAGCTTGTTTGCCCAGCTCGGGTACGATCTCGATCGAATAAACTTCCTTGACCAACGGGCTTAGCACGGCAGCTTGATATCCACTGCCAGTGCCGATCTCCAGCACCTTATGTTCAGGCTTAGTATCCAATTCTTGAGTCATCACAGCCACGATGTAGGGACTGCTAATTGTCTGCGACGAACCAATTGGTAAAGCGAGATCAAAATAGGCCTTGTCTTGGTACTCGCGTGAAACAAACTCATGGCGATCGGTCTGACGGATTGCGTCCAGGACGCGTTCATTCTTGACGCCTCCTGGGATGAGGACTTCGGTGACCAAACGTTCGCGAGTGGTCCGAAAGTCTTCGCGAATCGGGCCTATGCCAGCCTGAGCTAAAAGGATCGAAGAGAAGCTACTGGTCAAGGCAAATGTCCACCAAGTTAGAATTCGAGAGATCATACGTTCACCGCTTTCAGACTCTGCAAAGAAGAATCTGGATAAGAACATTGCAACGGTTTAACCATTGCCAATGTTCGGAGGGAATGAGGAAGGCATAGTCCAGTTTAGCTCGCCCGCGCGCAATTGAGAATCTGCCGTCGAAATCGCCGTATATTCCACAGGGGATTTGAGTGGGGTTCGAGGGTCGGAATGGTTCACGAACGGTTTATGGTTGGATTTTGCGGACTATTCGCAACAATCGATACAGTCGGACGGCTTTTGTAGCCTACGGATCAGACCGGGCTCAATCTGGAATTCTCAACTCGCCGATCCTCTAGGAACCCGGAAGGATCCGGAGTGTAGGACGCTTGAGTGTTCGCAATGCGAAGGGAATCGCTATGAAGTGGCTTAACTTATGCTCGCAGTCTTTTTTGACGAAGCGCCTTGCAAGTCATGGGCGCGGGTGGTTATCGCTGGCTTGCCTGATTCTCTTATCAGCCATGTTCGCCCCCAGTCTATCAGCGGGCGAGCGACCTACATTCAATAAAGATACTTGCGACCCGCGACCAGACATTCTGCCTTATTGGCTGACCAGTTGGCACACGGAGTACCGCCGGGAGTACAACCGTCCTCGCTATCTGTCCGGCAAGATTGCTCATGCTATTGAGCCAACCAGCCAAGAGGCGATGGTGTGGTGCGAAGCCAAACAGATGGGCTTGTACGACACTTGCAAGCATCCGCCAGTCTACAAGAGCTACAACACTCCCAAGCCTTGGGAGATTCTAGCGACGGGACCACGCCCCGATTTCCAAAAGCCCGCATCGCCCTATCCGTCGTCCACTTCATCGGATGTAAAGAGTTCTGCGGTTGAAGTGGCAAAGAGCGAGACCTTGTCGGATGGGTCATCGCGAGCTGCTTCGGCGAGTCAGTCTGGCAAAGCGCCGGTGCAAGCGGCGCAGAGTCTTTATCTACGCTCGGCTGTTACGAAGTAAAGCAGCAAAGCGGCGGACGAAACTGAACTAGCCGCTAACCGCGGCGCGTTAGAGGGCGCGGTAGAGACTGTCCGGTTTAGAAGACCAGCCGGAACCGCGTTAGCGTCCGGTTTTCTTCACTGCCGAAGTGGAATGGCCCAGATCCAGTTGGGGTCTTTGCCGCTAGTTTGAAGCGATGGGAACCGGAGCCTAACGGCTGGCGGCTAGTCTTGGGACTCTCTACTGTGCCTACGCTTCTTCTTCGCCAAGCTTTGGTTCGGGAAGCCAATGCGTGGCGATAACACCGACTACACCATAAACGCCCGCTACGATGGCGGAAGCTTTGGCTAAGTCCCATCCATCATAAGTCGAAAGCGTCTGAGCGAAAAACGCTGCGGCTGTTCCGATGACTCGACCGCCAATGTTGGCAGCAAAGCTCTCGCCCGTTCCACGCAGGTGGACTGGAAACACAAGCGGAATGTAGTTGCCCCAAAAGCTGAATTGCGAGACGACCAAGATACCGCAGAGCCCAATCAAGATCTTGATGTGCAGCAGCGAAGTATCAACCAGCGATGTCGACAGCCAGTAGAAGACTACGGGCACTACTAACAGCGCTGGAATTTGGAAGATGCGCAACAAATTGCGGCGACTAATGGCCCACACTGCAAATATGGCCAGCAAGCCCCGGCCTAACAGTCCACCGATCTCTTGCCACGAAGTGACGCCAGCAACAATTTTGTCGCTAGTGTTGCCCGCTTGTTTCTTTTGTGGTGGAGTGAAGGCAGGCTTTCCGGTTTCCTTGTTGGTCCCCTTGGGTTCGCCAACATCTGTCTTCACAGCGGCGATGATTTCTGGATGTCCGCTTTCTTTGGGTGATCCGAAAGCTTTGACTCCGATGATTTGAGGCAGTTGTTGGATAGCTCCAAATGCAAAGCCATAGCTGGCTGCAAAGACGATTGTTGTGACGAGTGTTGTCTTGACCAGTGCTGGACTGAAGAGCTCGGCGATCGAGGGACGCTTGAGGACGCCAGCATCTTTCTTCTTTTGCCATTCCGGGGACTCAGGCAAGAACGGTCGAATCACAATCAGTGGCAGCGCGGGAATAAAGCCCGAAATCAGCGTGTATCGCCAAGCTTCGTGAGCTTCATAAATCGCAGGCAGGCTGTCTGAATACATTCCGGCCAAGTAGTTCATGCCGGCAACCATAATTCCGCCGACCGATGAAAAGGCTTGTGTCCAACCCAAGACCTTTTCACGCTGAATGTGGTTGGGGAAAAGTTCGGCTAACCACGCTACCGCAGCAACGAACTCGACGCAGACACCAACAAAAACTAAACATCGGCAGAACAACAGAAACTCGAGCGACTGGGCAAAGCCTGCCATCAGAGCACCAACCGCGTAAAGCAGGATGCTGAAAGTCAGAACGCGGCGGCGTCCCAGTCGGTCCGTTAGCCAGCCTCCGATCAATCCGAACACGCCTCCAACCAGAGCTGGAACGAAGAACAAGGTGCGAACCCAACCGGCGTATTTGTCGCCACCGGGCAAGTAAAGCTGCGTGGCATCGGCTTGACTCATCCCGCCTGCAACCAAGTCAGCAATAAGCGGCTTGCTGAGCGCTTCCATCGCCGGCTTGATAATCAGCGGCAACATCAATAGTTCGTAAATGTCGAAAGCAAAGCCAATCGCGGCAATCGTACAGATCAACCATTGCGTGCGAGTAAGCGAGAAACCACTAGAAGTTGCTGGGGTGTTCATGTTGAATTGGCAGGCGATTCTTAGGAAGGTTTACGGCCAATAGAAATCGCAATCAGCCGCCAGTGGCCAAACAATGTATCAGAAACTAGCGTTATT
>CAYWNG010000405.1:0-6388 GCA_964458685.1 uncultured Pirellulaceae bacterium | reverse complement strand
AAACCGGACGCTAACGCGTTGCGGCTAGTATTTCTAAGCGGGACGCTCTCTAACGGCTGGCGGCTAGTATTCCTAAGCGGGACGCTCTCGTTAGCGTCCGGTTTTGCCAGCATCGCGGAACTGCATGAATATTGGAGCCCGCGACTACACATTCGCCGATTCGGTAATCGCCGAGCGAATCGTTTGGAATTGTGATCGCATGAGCGCAATAGCAGTATCATGGAACGAGGCGTTTTTGCTGATCTGCGTGACTTGATGCTCAAAGCTGACGTCGCTGCCATCTAGGTACATGACCTGATTGCGAACGTCTCGAACTTTTTCAGCCGGATCAACGCGACTGGTGTGACCGGGTGATTGGCTGCTCGGAGATTTCGAAGCAGAGATGCTCTCCTGGAGCGCCTTTTGAAAGTCGTCCACTGACAGATCGCGAGTCTTGTAATTGGGGACATCTTTATTGGCGATGTTTCCCGCTAGCAGCATATGCCGACGCTGCGCGAAGGCTACGGACTGCTCAAGAGCTGGGATCGTCGATTCGTTTAGCCAACTGGACCACACGCGAAGGTCCTCCTTAAGATGCAGGTCTTCGCAGTCGAGCGGCATTGGCTTGAACGATAATCCAAGCTAATGAACCGTCAGGACAACGCGCTCGATAGAGCGATACGGTTTGACCACGTCCTACGATGGCTTTCTCTCGGCAGAAGGCTCGCAGTGATTCGGTGCGGATATCGCTGGTACTGGCGACCACTTCAATTTCAGTACCGCGCCTTGTCGTGTGAATGGCGATCTCAATCGTGGTATCGGGCATCGCCACCATGGCGGCTTGTTCGAGAGCCGTCTTCAGGAGTCCCGCGGCTTCGGGGCTGTAGTCGAATAGTTCTAAACCTGATTGGAAGTGTACATCGAATTGAATGGAATACTCTGACTGTAAACTCTTGCACAGAATCAGCAGTAGCTCGGGCAAGCTTCGCTGAAATTCGTGCGACTGTCGTGAACGAGGTAGACCTACCACAGGATGCTCTTTCGCTTGTAATCGACGGAATACTACAGGTCACTGATGTCTAATAAACTTGGCTGAAGTGTATCGTTGGCGGCGTAGGCTTGTTGAGTCAAGTTGGAATCCAGTCCGTGCCGAAGCTCGGCGGCAATGGAGTCTCTGTGTTGACACATGGCATCAAGCGTTTGGCTGTCAAGTTGAATCACTTCTTTAATCATTTGGTCAATCTTCGCAGCAACGGATCGGCAACGCTCGCGTCGCTCTGGCGACAACCATACTCGTTGCTCAGGATCGTCGTCTTGATAAGTTCTCATTTCGAGTTGAACTTCAAGTAGTTGATCCACGATTGCATCGCGACGTGCGATGACTCCCAATGTTACCGATACATCTTCACCAAGCGAAATGGCGCGATGCGAGGTTGAAACCATGTGCAGACTCTCCACCAAAGCCAGCTTGCATTCCATCAACGCCAAAAGTCGTTCCGTGTAATCGGTCGAGCTTTTGTCGATCGTGGATTGGCCATTATCGTGGCGGTAGATGGGGCTTGTCATGCACTTGGTCCTTGCAAATCATGTTCGGCAGGAACGAAAGTGCTTGTAGCAAAACGCCTTCATCGAGGCGATAGAGGATTTCAGAAACGAATGCTGCTAATCTGTCAAAGATCTTGGAATAGCAGGTCTAGCTGAAGAACTTGGGCTACTCGCGTCCCAGCTTTTCGTCGACGTAGCGCTCAAATAGACTGCGTCCGTCATCCATGGCGATTACGTGGTCGCCAGGACGCAGCGCGTAGTTGTTGCCTGGATTGACGCATTTTCCTTTGCTGTCCAGCTTAGCATCCAAGCGGATCGGTTGGCCACCTTCGGTTGGTCGCATAATGAATAGGCTTGCTCGACCAACCTTATCGGCCAAATCAACTTTCTTGGCCATCTCTTCGACGGTCATCCCTTTTTCAGGGTCGAGCGGAATGGCTGCAATCTTCTTTTCCGAACCGCGTAGTTCGAGAATGAACTCTTGGCCTGTCAATGAAATGCCTTCGGGTACAGGACTAGGCATGCCGCCAGGTGGAATTTGGTAGCCCAGCATGGATGTATCGATTCCCGCCTTGCGCTTTTGCCCCATCAGACTGCTAAGCGATAGGCAACCCGATTGAGTTGCTAGCACTAAACAAGCCAAGTAAAGAGCCGACTTTCGAATTACAAGCATTGGAATCCTTCCCCATACCAAAATTGCCATCGCGCACGGCGATCCTTCAAATCCGTTATCGGCAGGAGTCTTGAGAATATTTAGTGTAGGCCGCAAATTCTTCCTGGTTTAACAGGCGGGCCGATTGGGAAGCTAGCGGAACTAGTCAGGAACAAATGCGGGCGGGGAGGCCCGCGCACCGTTAACGACCGGTCATTCCCCAGCGGTTGCCGAGGATTGTGGCAATGACACCCAGGCAAATACTGATCAGTACGCTGGTGACCGCAAAGTACAACCCGACGATAAGCCACTCGCCGCCGTTTCCACGCGATGGATCTGAAAGCTCTCGCAACATGTTTGAGTCGAGTGGGACCCAGAAACTGGTCATTAGCGGGCTGGCGATACTGATGTCCTTGAGGACTCCCATCACCTCTTGCGAGTTGGTGACGTTGCCGCCGATGTACCAAGCTGCGGCAGGAAGGAAGTAGATCACGATCAGAATCGAGTAGCTTGCCAGCATGGCTACCGAAGTCTTCTTGCTGAGCGCCGAGCAAAGCATCGCGCTGACCGAGTTGAACACGGCCGCAACAAACACGATGGCAAAGAAGGCGATGACTGCCATCCAATTGCTACCGTAGACAGTGAATCCCAGAACAAACGCCAGCACCATAGGCCACATTAAGAACATGGTCAAAACGTACGAGACGCGGAAGCCGGCTAAGAGCTTGCCCCAGATAATTTGCCACGGCTTAAGCTGTGTTGTTAGAAGCAGCTCCAGCGTTTGACGCTCACGCTCGCTGGTCAAACTGCCCGACGAGAACACAGGAGCGACCAAAATGTTAAACACCAGTACATAGCTGATATACCACGGACTGTACTCCGGCCAAATAAACAGGAAGAAGGCCATCAAGGGAATCGCCAGCAGCATACTGATCTGAATCACAAGCCGCAGCATCAGCGTACCTTGGCTAAACAGTTCAGCGTGAATCTCTTTGTCGTAAACCGGATTGGCTTCGTCTCGCATGAGCGCCGTTCGACGCGGTGGCGCGAACAAGCGATCGGGGAACTGGTCGCGCTGAATGATCATACCAACAGCGTTTCGCGATTCCTCTTCAAGGTCAATCACGTCTTTACCTTCACTGCCGACATCTGGTGGATAAAGAAGTCGGCGAGCGGTCCATTGGCACAAGAGAGCACTGATGGTCAAGTAGATTGGTGGCAAAACAAAGACAATCAAATTCAATCGCACATTACCCGCGCTAGCCAGTCCGCGCCAGAACATTGCGCCCATAATCACCAATGGCAAAATGATCAAATAGGCTACCACTAGCGATGATGCGGTGCGACGAAAGCCACAACTGCATGCCAGTCCAATCGAGCCAAACAGAATCACCGAGATCACCAGCCACAAATAGGCAGCGAGCACTTCCCAAATACTCACACCACCCAGTGGCAGCGCGAGCATAATAATCGGCAGCGATGCAATGATCAGTACAGCTAAGTGAGTCAGCGATGCAACCATCTTGCCGATCACAATCGCCCACGGATGTAGCGGGCTAGCCAAGAGCATCTCGTAAGTCTTCCGTTCCTTCTCACCGCTGATTGCACCAGCAGCAAACGTCGGAGCCATCAGCGAAGCCAAGATGTATTGGCCGAGAAAAAAGAAGTCGACCAACTGAAGTGCTGCCGACGAATCGGTCGACAAATCCACGCGTTGACCGGACGGATAAGCCACCAACAGCACCGAAGCCAGCGCCATCTGATAAACCAGCATGAGCACAAAACCACGGTTGGCTCGAAGGTTGGTTAAAAGCTCACGCTGCAGTACTGGATTTTCGACTAGATACATGAGGCACTTCGAAGAAAGAATCGGGCGATCACGGAAACCCTGCCAGTATACCCCTGCTTTAGGGTGCAAACAAGCAAGCCGGGTTGAGCTATACTAAGGCTCGATCAAAAATTGTCTCGACTTGATTTTCTTCGGTGTTAGCTGCGGCTCTTTGTTTTGTCTCGCTGTACGTACTTGCTTTAGTGATTGAATTCAATGATACGGGTTTGTCGTAGTTTAGTTCGCTCGATAGTGATTCTACTGGGAGTCTCAGTCAGTGCCTCTGCGCAGGTTCCTCAAGACCGGCTGGACGATGGGATCGCTCGAGCTACAGAGCTGATGACCAAGGGCGTGAAGAACTACCCCGAGCATCGATCATGCTTCTCCTGTCATCATCAAGCATTGCCTCTGCTGGCACTTTCTGTCGGGAGCTTAGGGGAGGGCCCTTTAGGGTCGGACAAAGCCGACTTCTACAGCCACTCAACCACCAAGCAGATTCTCGAATTCACGGAGCAGGCATTTTCTAACAAGCTGGATACCTTGAATTCCGGCGGTGAGATTGGCGGTCGAGCGCTGACCGTGGCCTATGCGCTTTGGACTCTGGACTTGGCTGGTTCGCCTTCGAACAAAACGACTTCGGCGATGGTGGAAAGTCTGTTGAAGACTCAAGGTCAAGAAGGCGCTTGGAGTTTCCAGTCAACTCGACCTCCAGCAGCCTCGTCGAAATTAATGACCACAGCCATCGCAGTTTATGGATTGCGATCTTATGGTCATGAGGCAACAGACGGAGATCGCCTGAAGCTGGCCATGGAGAAATCGCTGGCGTGGTCTTTAGAGCAATCCGCGGCGAGCCACGAAGACTTGGTCGGCCAGATTTGGCTTGAACACATGATAGCCGGCGAATTAGGAAATGGCGATGAAGCTCGAGCAGAGGAGCTGCTGACACGTTTGCGAAAGTCACAGCGCGACGATGGCGGGTGGGCTCAAGAGAATGAACTAGCCAGCGATGCTTACGCAACTGGGCAAGCGGTCATGATTCTGTCGCAGGTTCCTGGCCGAAACCGAAACGAACAGGAGTTAAGTCGGTTCATCGAACGCGCGGTGGAATTCTTGCTGAAGTCACAGCAGGCCGACGGATCGTGGCACGTGGCCTCGCGATCCAAGCCTGTTCAGGTCTTCTTTGATAACGGCGATCCTCATGGCAAGGATCAGTTCATTTCCATGATGGCGACAAGCTGGGCTACTGCCGCGCTTCGCGAGTTTCGATACCGTACCGGACAACCGCTGGAATCAGCTCGCGTCGCAGCGCGGCGACAATAGCTTTAGAGCTGGATTTGTTGCTTCAGGCTTTCATGGAAACTGTTGGCACATGATCCGATAGCGATTGCCTATTCGTTGTTCCCAGAACACTTGAGCAGGGCCTGCTTTCCCAGCCACGACTATAGGATCGCGAGCATTATCCGCGATTTTTACTGTTTCGCTGGTTTCTAAATTCTTCAATTGCAACTCGCCTTCGCGTCGACTTGTCCATACAACGTAGGTATTCTGCGAATTGCAGCAGATCCATGGCTGCTCCCCCGCGCCAATCATAGATTCATCGTTCAATCGGTCCGAGCTCGTGTAGATCATCCTATCGCGTCGCCACACAGAAGTTGGCTTCCCTTTGTTTGAGATGCACAGCATGCCACCGTCCATCGGGCAAGCATTTAGTGTCCACTGTTGAACACCCAGTCGAATCGCATTATCAAAGCTTGCGCCACTGTCGTGTGACGTTACAAGATACATGTCGCGTTTGCCTTCAACTGAATTTCGAAAGAGAATGTTCACAGAATCATGATTGGTGACAATTGATGGATGGCAGCATTCACATATGCTGCCGTCTGGAGAGCGATAGACAAGCTGATTCTTACTCCATGACTTTCCATCGTTATTGGACTGCGATGCATGGAGTTCAGTTTTTTGGGCTCGTAGGTCAAGCCACACGCACCATAGCACTCCATTCTCTGTCGCCGTCATCGCGTGAAGTCCTTCACGTGCAGATGCGTCAACATCATTCACTTTTACGGGCCCGGACCAGTTCTTGCCATTATCATCGGTTCCGTAGGCCAAGAGATCGCCGTCCTTTCCTTTGCCGATAGGTCCGCCGATGGCGGTAATGACGATCGATTTTCCCGTGTCTGCGATTCGCGGTCCGCGTCTCATTCCCAGCGAGAGGTTGGGGACTTCAAACGCAACTGCGGGTGGATCAAATTTCCCTCCCGAGTTGTTGCAATAGTAGATTCGATTGCCGACGCCAAAGGTTAAGTGCGTTACCCCAGACTTAGACACAATCGCTTGCGGTTGCTTCGGCGCATGATCGGAGTCGCCTTCAAAGATGATCTGCG
>CAYWNG010000404.1:0-6413 GCA_964458685.1 uncultured Pirellulaceae bacterium | reverse complement strand
GAAGCGTATAGTGAGCTCTATCAGCACGCTCTTGCTGCAGGGAAGCCAAAGACATCATGAAGCATTACTTCAGAACTCCGTGGAGGCTTAAAGAACATCTATCTTCCCGTTGCAGTAAAACTAGAGTCCGACGTAAATCCGCTGAATCGCAGTTTATTATTTTGATACGCGAACCATTTTTTACTCCCTCTGTCTACTCTGAACTGAACCAAACTCAGCACTCATTAGGAATTTCATGAAAAGTCCGGAACTTTCGCAGTCGTTTTTTGTAGACGCTCTTGCCGACAATTCTGCTTCATTGCCGTTGCGAGTGGAAGCAATGATACTGGCGGCTCACCCCGACAAATCGGTCATGAACTGCCGAAGCTTGGATGTTGAACAGTTCGCGAGACTGTCGCATTGCGAGTTGATTGCCGAGAGTAACCCACGTCCCGGATCATACGTTTATTGGGGTGGCGAAGACTTTGATCGGCTCTTTACGGGATACTCGCAGGTCGTTTGGCAAGTACGCTGGAACGATCATCTGCTCCGAGTAGTGCACGTTACCTGGGATACCGGGTGTGGCGGTGAGAGTCGCGATTGGGTCGTCGCGGCAACAACGGAAATTGCCGAACAGTTTATTCTCGATGTTGAGCGAAAGACTCACGAGCCTGGTGATGCAATTCTGGTCTTCTCTGGTGGATGTTGGAATCGTAGCGAATTGCTTTATCATGCGACTCAGAAAGCATCCTTTGAGGATCTAATTCTGGCAGACGAGATGAAGTCGATCATTCGCGAAGACTTTGCAACCTTTCTGGAGTCCGAAGATCGCTATCGTCGTCTTGGAATTGCTTGGCGTCGTGGAGCTCTCTTGATCGGCCCTCCTGGTAACGGCAAGACGCACTGTGTTCGAGCGTTGGTAAAGGAACTGGACATCGCCAGCCTTTACGTGCAAAGCCTCAGTCACCATTACTACACCGCCGAGCAAATGTGGCAGCAAGTTTTCGAACGCGCACGCGGTCTGAGACCATGTGTGTTAGTTCTTGAGGATCTTGACTCGTTGGTCAACGACGAGAATCGTTCGTTCTTTCTCAATCAAATCGATGGCTTCGAACAGAATCACGGTTTGATTATCTTGGCAACGACCAACCATCCCGACCGCATCGATTCGGCCATCATGGAACGCCCTAGCCGGTTTGACCGTAAGTATCACTTCAATTTGCCGAGCATTGAAGAGCGGTCAGCGTACTTGGCAAACTGGCAACGCAGTTTGTCGAGCGAAACGGGATGGCAATCGGATCAGATTTTGGTTGTTGCCGAAGCTAGTGAAGGCTTTTCCTTTGCCTACTTAAAGGAACTTGTGATCAGTTCTGTGATGAGCTGGATGCGAAGCCGCACCGAGAGCTTCGTAGCTGTGTTACTTGCACAATCGAAGATCCTGAAACTGCAGATGAAAACAGAAGCGACTCAAGCCGCTCCATCAACGCCCTAAAACGGCTTGTGCTTAAAAGCCCTAAAGTCGACTAATTGAATGCAATGGCGAAGCCCACTACGAAAAAGGCTCGTACGGCAACCTCCGCACGAGCCTTCCAAGTTCCAAGTTATCTAGTTCGACGTTGACTACTCAGATTTGCGAACGGGTCTCGCCATTCGCACGATCTTCGATCACATCGTTGTTTGCGGCCCAGAACCAATCCAGCTCTGAACCGCCGGTGAGCCGGTCGACTCGATTATCGTTGCTCAACGTGGATGCGGAAAGTCGAGGCAGTCCGCCAGTGCCATTGGATAGTCGTTGGACTCGTTGCGAGTAAGTTCGCGAACTTGTCCATTCACGCATAACGGAGTCAATTCTGGCAAGTTGAATGCCTGATCGGGTGCCTTGGCCTTCGAAGGTTGGAGCTGCGCAGGCGATGAGAATGTCTTCGCCGCCTTGACCATTGAGCACATCAGCGCCCAGACCACCTACCAACCAGTCGCGACCATCGCCACCAAAGATAGAGTCATCACCCAGTCCACCGAAGAGCGCGTCATTACCCTCCAGTCCATCCAGCGTGTCGTTGCCGGCGAGTCCAAAGAGAAAGTCATCCTGGTAACTGGTCCCGATGATCGTATCATCGAAAGCACTTCCGTAAACAACTGAAAAATCTGTCGCGTAGAGGGTACCCGTTGCGATTGCACTTTGAAGATTGAGGTAAACGCCTGCGCCGTAGCTACTGTAGTCCAACGAGTTTCTTCCTGGGCCACCATAAAATTGCTCAATCACGGTGTATTCCGGGGAATTCAAGATAACGAAACTGTCGTCAGCGGTGCCTCCGAAGAGGCTCGTAAAGCCGAGGACTTCTTCTCCCGTAGAAAGCTGCACGACTCCATTGTTCAGCCGCCACTGAGTAGGCCTATTCTGTCCTACCACACTGCCACCTTGAGAAGATGCCATGTATTGATCGATGTCACGAAACTCAAGCACGCCATGACCAACTCTGTTCTCCAGGTCGACGTAACCAAACATCGATCGATAGAACACAGTGTTTTGGCCGCCACGCCCCTGTAACTGATACTGCGACTCTTCGACAAGGTCGATGTTAAAACTATCATCGCGATTGGAGCCTTCCAAAATCGAGAACCCGAAGAACTCAACCGGTACGGATACTCCTGAAGAGAGTTTCACCTGATCGTACAAGATATCCCACTGCGCGCTTGCAGAGGCGGTGACATTAGATGCGTTGTAGGAAATTCGATTATTGAGGTTTAAGGGCGTGCTAATGGTAGTGATTGAAGTAAAGTCATCGATTTGTGTCGTTGTTCCCGAATGGTCATTCAGCGAAATGATATTCACAGAAATTGCGGTTGCGTCGGTCAGGTAATCGATTCGATTGACTCCACCACCACCTTGGACCATGGACATACGACCAGCTCGATCAACGGCAAAGGTATCTGCAGATGCACCGCCTTGTAGTTCGGCAATTCCTGAAAAGACAACATCGCCAACTTGTCCATTGCCATTTCCTGAAATGGTCCAATACGATTCGCCGTCTGGACCAACTAGTACGTCTCGACCAGCACCGCCAAAGATACTTGTGGGGATACTCTGGACTGTACTGGACAATTGAAAGCGATCCGCACCAGCGCGGCCTCGGATTTCGCGACCCTCGATGCCTTGCTGATAGATCTTGCTGTTGTCAATTACGACACTACCCTTGTTGACTGTAAAGTTATTGCCTCGTTGTGAGCCTTCGATAACGATTGAGTCGCTTCCTTCACTGCCATTGATCGCGATTGGGTTTATTAGCGAAGCTGCCCCAGAGTAGATCACTTGATCATTTCTTAGAACAGTCCAAGTCGTCCCATTGGCATTGTTGGGGCGTACAACAAACGAATCGTCGCCATTTGTTCCATCGAGAATGGTTACATTGACAGGCGAAATGTCAAGAACAAAGTCTGTCTCGTCAATCGCGCCGCTAGCGTCTGTAACACGAAGAGTGAGCTGGTACAATCCAGCATCGGAGAACGCGGGACTTACATTCAACACTCCTGCTTCGACATCCAACTGCATCCAGCTTGGCGCGGGATCATTACCCAGAAGAAGCTCTACTGTGTGACTATCAGAAAACGTCGTAATCGTTGGACTATCTTCATCTGTGAAGAGGGGGGTGTTCAACAAAAGGGCCGTTTCGTCACCAGCTTGTGCTGTTTGATTGGCGATTGATGAAACTACCGGCGGATCGTTAACATCTAGAATAGAAGTGTGGAAGTGAACGCTGCTCTCAAGGATGGAGCCAGGCTGCCAGCGAGTGAACGTGTTACCAGATCGTGATGTAGCTGTAGCAGAAAAATCAAGTGCAAAGAAATCTGAAATCGCCTCGTAATTGATTAGAGCGTTGACATAGACTTGATCGCCTTCCAATCGCAGATACTGAGTCAGCCCACCAGCGATAGACCATGTGTAGGTTTCGCCTTGATCGGGGTCTCGAGCTCGCAAAGTCATGACAAGCGTACCTACCGGAGTGTTCTCGGCGACATCAAAGAAACTAAAGAGGGCTTGGCCTATTCCAACAAAGTCGATTCCTTCTATCGGATATTCATCCACAGGCAAGACATCGATCGTCAGATAATCGGTAACAACCAGTTCCCCTTGCGTGGCTTCGATTCTAACGGTGTAGGATCGCGCTGCTTCAAAGTTCGGTTGCTCAAGCAGTCGTAATGCTCCGTCGACGATTTCGAACCTGTAATTGTCCGCTCCGCCATTGCCATCAACCAAAGCGTAACTGAATTGCCCGCTTTGGTTTCTGACTCCAAGGGTGCCGATCACCGCTCCCGGTGACGTCTCTTCTAAGATCGAATCGCTAGAGATTGTGATTGCCGATTGAGCGTTTTCATTGACGTTATCGACAAAGATCGGAATCGGCCACTCAACCGATACACCTGACGCTGTGCTTGCCCGGATGATTAGGTTGTAGATGTTCTGAGCTTCAAAATCCAATCCAGTTGCAGTTCGCAACTGGTTATCTACGATTTGAAATTCATCCACGCTGCCTGATACGATGTTGTAAATGACAGGTTCGCCAGGTGGAAAGTACTCTACGCTTAACGAGCCAACTAAAGCATTCGATGCATTCTCCAGGACTCGATCGTTGGAAATTGAAATGGACTCAGGAAGATCGACGACCTGGATCGATAAAACCTTTTCAATCGTACCGAAGGCTCCTGACGCTCGAACGCGAATGGAAGCAGTTGGTGCAGTTTCGAAATCAAATGAACGGGTGGTAAAAATGTTGCCCGCAGGTGCTATCGTAAAGTCAGAATTGTTGGTGTCGCCCACGCCAGCTACCAATTCCCAAGTTACTGACTGGCCTGCGGCCCAATCCAGCCAAAGGAAACCTGCGCTGGAACCAGTGGGCTGGGCCTCGCCAATTTGATTATTGGAGACTCGAATCACAGGGTCGGGAGTGTAGACTGCTAGTTCGCTCCCGAATCCATCGAAACTAGACCAGCCAACTAGTGATGAATCCACCCGATGCACAGGTCCCGTCATCTTTGATAGACCAACATCCTTAACAATCGTATCGTTCTCGTCGATCCACCAATAACCGGCATCTGGTCCAGCTTCAACTCGAACAAGTCGCGTGCCCATGTCTTCAATGGACGAAGCAAAACCTGCGAAGCTGTAAAGCAGTGTCGCAGGCTGAAGTCGCTCTACTACGAATAAATCAGTGGTATTCGTCTGTTCGTGATAGACTAAGAAGCTAGTTTCTTGGGTTTCGAACTTGAAGTCAACGTCATGAACTTTAGCACCGAAGTTACCCAAGAAAAATGGGGTGTTGAAATTACCGGGTTCTGCATACCAAGTCAAATCGCCTGTATTGTTGGTTGTGTATAGATAGCCATCGTGCAAGTAGCTTTCATCAGCCGGGACAATGGCTGTCGCGGATGCTGTCGACGACCAACCAAAGAAGAATTGGCGACGCAGTTCCCAACGTTCGATATTCCCTGTGTTCGGATTGCTGACTTTGCCAACAATAACTCCTTCGGAATCCAGCACATCGGTGAGCCGCCCGCTCGGGAATGCAATATACTGTACCTGCGAGAACCGATCCACGGTAAGGATCGCGTTGTCGGAACGTCGTTGCAAAAACGCGACATCTGCAACAGTCCCCAAGTAATCCGTTTCGTGGCTCAAAGTCGTTGTAGTGCCGAAGCTGAACCAACGTACAACTGTGACTCCACTAGCTGGATCGGAAATGTGCATCAGTTGCGCACCGAACTCAGTCTTCGCTAGTTCAACTCGGCCTGAATGTGGTCCCAAGTTTTCTGAAATGAAGGTTCCGGCGCTAGTGCCATCTGTTGAGCCCAACAAGAGCTCATTGTTCACGGATGCAAGGAATCGATTCGGAAACTCCCAGTCAACCTGAAACGAACTGGCTGTTGGATCGGGAGTACTGTTCAGATCCTGTAGCATGATTGGGTCCGCAGCCAACAAGCAGCGGGATTCAAGCGATTCAATGAGTCGTTTGCGAAAGGTAGAACGAGTGAAATGATGAGGGCGTTGGCGTCGCATCGGAAAGGTCCTTGAGAAGAAGAGGCTTTCGTGGGCATTTTCGCCTGAGATTCTACAATATGACTTTTCTCGAAAAAACTAGTGGTGCTCAGCTCCCCAAAATAGCCTTTAGCAGTAAAGCCGACTGCTTTGAGTGAAATTCTCGGGTGGAAGCCTGGCTTTTGCCGAATTCCTTGTGTTCCCGTAAATTCCATGCGTTGCCATGTGTTCCCCCGAACTCCTCGGGTTCAAAGTGAATGAAACCACATTTCACTGGCGATTTGCATACCAACGGTGCTTTTTGACATTCTTGGCAAAGTCCTCCACGTTGCGTCGCTTCTTCATGACGCCGCGCGCGGCTTCCATCTGGGTTTCGAACGCGGGGCTGTACGGCGTGAGCATC
>CAYWNG010000403.1:0-6416 GCA_964458685.1 uncultured Pirellulaceae bacterium | reverse complement strand
TCAAAAGAAAAATGCTTTTTCTTCCGTGCTCTGGGAGTGTAGCTGGAAGCCTAAAAGACCGACCGGGCGAGCCGGTGGGATTGAAGAGGGAAGAATGACAGAGGAAAGAGCGATACGGGAAAAAACGACACGGAGTGTCGTGTCACACTGAGTAAGAAGATGTGGAAGAAATGCGACTAGGCGATGATGTCTTTGATTACGTTTCCAGCGACATCGGTGAGTCGGAAGTCTCGGCCTGCATATCGATAGGTCAGTTGCGTGTGATCCAAGCCAAGAAGTTGCAGTATGGTTGCATGCCAGTCGTGGATGTGGCACTTGCCTTCAACTGCTTCAGCGCCAGTTTCATCGGTTGATCCGTAACTAAACCCGCCTTTGACTCCGCCGCCGGCCATCCATGTTGCGAAGCCTTTGTTGTTGTGATCGCGTCCGTCACCGTTTTGTGCAAACGGAGTCCTGCCGAACTCGCCGGCCCAAAGAACCAAGGTATCGTCCAACATTCCACGACGCTTCAAGTCGGTCAGTAGGCCAGCAATCGGTTGATCGATCTGCTCGCATAGGTTGGGCAGTTGAGTCGACATGTTAAAGTGTGTATCCCAGTTGCCATGCTCCACTTCAATGAATCGCACACCAGCCTCGGCGAATCGCCGAGCCAACAAGCACTGACGGCCAAAGTTATTCGTGGGGCCATTGCCGCTGATGCCATAAAGCTCCAAGGTCTTGGCATCCTCTTTCGATAGATCCATCAGCTCAGGCAAAGCCGACTGCATTCGGAATGCAAGCTCGTACGATTCGATCACGCCTTCTACGCCTGGATTCTCTTTTTCTTGCTTGAGCTTTTCTTTGTTCAGCTTCTGAATGAAATCCAACTGTTGACGCTGTTGTTTCGTGTTTAGCTGGGAGTTGCGAATATCAGGCACTTGCGGACTGCTTTGGCCTCGACCTGCACGATCGCCACCAGGACCGCGATTGGAACGGCCCAGCGTTGTTCCAGAGTAGATGGCAGGTAGAAAGGCGCTACCGTAGTTCTGCGCACTTCCGGCAGCAGGACTCAGCGAGACAAATCCAGGCAGACTATCGTTCTCTGTGCCGAGACCATACAAAGTCCATGCCCCCAACGAAGGACGCACAAACTGAGCGTTGCCAGTGTGCAGTTGCGTCATCGAACTAGTATGCACAGGTTGATCGGTGTGCATCCCACGAAGCAAGCACAGGTGCTCCGACATTCCGCCAATTTTGGGAAGCAACTCAGAGATCCACAATCCAGACTTTTGCTTCTTGAACTCCCACGGTGACTTCATCATCGTGCCGCGATACTTGCCCGACTTGCCATCCAACTTGGCCAGCTCGGGCTTGTAGTCGAATGTGTCGACATGCGAAGGTCCACCGCGCATGCACAGGAAGATAACTCGCTTGGCCTTAGCCGGGAAATGACCTGTTCGCGGTGCCAACGGATTTGCACTCGACTTGGCTTCATCGACCGCAGCAAGTGTGGCTAACGATGAGAAGGCTAAAAATCCAAAGCCGCTCGATAGCGTTTGCAACATCCGGCGACGTGTTAACGGCATGACATTGATGGATTGCATTTCTCGACCTTTGAAATGAAGTTTTGCAAAGTGTTTTGGACGGTGCCGAAGCCAAGTAGCTTCTCTTAGTCAGAATTTCTGAATCAGTTAACGTAACGAAACTCGGCTGATGCCATGATCGACTGACAAACCGCCGTCAGCTTCTCAAGTTCAATGGCCTCTTTCGAATTGCCGCGTGAAGCGCCACTGTTGGCATTTCTGTTGCCCAGCCCATTCCCGCTTCCGGGACCAAAGGGACGACGTGGACCGCTTCCCGCGCGAGTATCTTCATTAGCCGCGACATCGAAACTGCGATAAAAATCGGCGGCTGCTTTCAACTCGCCATTAGTGGCCTCGCGACCGTAGGCAAACAAGAACGCTTGCTTGATCTGTTCACTGGTGTTGCTAGATTGCTTCATCAACCGCTTGGCCATTGCTTCGGCGCGTTCGATCACGAACTTGTTGTTTAAGAAATATAGACCTTGATCTGGCGTGTTTGACGCTTCGCGAGTACCGATAACCATGGTCGATTCAGCGAAGTCAAAGACGTCCAGCGAACGAGGAATGTTGTCTCGCACAACTGGAAGATAGACGCTGCGGTAGTTGACAGATTTGTCGAGCGAATCGAAGGAGGGACGAAGCACTTTCGAGCCGATAATCGCTCCGAACAATGGATCTCTACCGCGTCCAGGCATCGCTGATTCTTCCGCTCCGCCGTTGGCTGTCAGAGAAAGGATGTTTCCGTCGCGAACGATGGCTGTACCAGCTTGAGCGACGATCGACCCTTTGGGCCGCGCGAGGTCTAAATCACCGCTGATAGCCAGCATGCTGTCACGAATCGATTCCGCTTCCAGTCGTTTCTTCTCCATGCGCCACAAGTAACGGTTCTCTGGATCAGCTTCGAAGCTGGCCTTATCAAAGTCACTGCTCATGCGATATGTTTTCGATAGAGCAATCTTGCGAATCATATGCTTGACGCTCCAACCGTGCTCCATGAATTCGATGGCCAGGTAGTCCAACAATTCTGGGTGTGTTGCTGGCTGTCCTGTTGAGCCAAAGTCCTCTGGGGTGCGAACAAGCGCGTTGCCCATCAAGTGTTGCCAAACGCGATTGACCATGACTCGAGCCGTGAGTGGGTTCTCCGCGCTGCCGACCCAGCGAGCGAACTCGAGTCTTCCGGTCGACTTTTTCGGGATACTCACGGGCTTTGAGCACAGTACTTGTGGGAAGCCTCGTGGGACCTCTTGAGCTGGCTTGTTGAATTCGCCGCGCTCGAGCAACCTCGCATTCACCGGTTCAGTCTCTTGAACACCCATGCACAGCGAGAGAGGCTGGCCCTTGGAGTCGTAAGAGTCGAGCTTCGCTTGCAGAATGCCTGCTGCGGTGGATAGTTGAGCGATCTGTGCGATCCGATTCTGTGGATTATCTTTCGGATCATCACTTTTACGATCGCGTCGTGCCGACAATGCTTCGCGAAGCTCGGCGCGTTTTTCAGTAAGCTCGGCTTTCAATTCGTCGAGCTGCTTACGATTCAGAGCTTGTTCAAAGTGCGTCTTGTCAGCTACTGGCATGACTAACAAATTGCTTGGACGACGATTCTGCTGAGTGCGAAAGGTGCCGTAATGAGTCGACATGCCTCGAAAGATTCCCGACAGAGCGTAGTAGTCGGTCTGTGGAATTGGATCGAACTTGTGATCGTGACATCGCGCACAGGCAACCGAAACACCCAGCATTACGCGAGTGGTGACGTCAATCTGTTCATCGATCAGATCTAATTCGAATTGGCGACCGTTTTGTTCGTTAAGTGCTTTAGGGCCAAGTGTCAAAAAGGTGGTAGCCACCAAGTTCTCTGCCCATTGTTTGTCAGTGGGTGCAGGCAAGAGGTCGCCCGCAATCTGCTCCTGGACAAATCGATTGTAAGGCTTGTCGCTATTGAACGAATCGATCACATAGTCGCGATATCGCCAAGCATGTGGAAACGTCAGATTCACTTCGCGTCCAGTAGATTCGGCATAGCGGACTAAGTCCAACCAGTGACGGCCCCAACGCTCGCCGAATTGAGGCAGTTCCAACAAGCTGTCGACTAGGCTCTCGATAGCTTTATCGGGATTCGAACTCCACTGGCTGGTGAACTGCTTGATCTGTTGTGGAGTCGGAGGTAAGCCGACAAGATCAAAGGTCAGTCGACGCAACATGGTGTTGGCGTCGGCATCGGTCGGTGGCTTCAAGGAGTGAGCCGTTAACTTGTCCCAAACGAATCGATCGATGTCACTGTTGGCCCATGAGCCGCCTACCTGAGGAACACTGGGACGCTCGAGGGCTTTGAACGACCAGAACTGGCGTCCCTTAACGATGTCGTCTTCGGTGATGCCGGGGCGAACTTCCGATTTCGCAGTGATGCGAGGGTCGGGGGCTCCCATCTCAATCCAAGTCTTGAAGTCAGCGAGGATTTCATCGGAAAGCTTACGTCGAGGAGGCATCACATAGTCGACATGGTTGATTGCATTCCACAACAAGCTTTCGTCAAGCTTTCCAGGGACAACCGCGGGGCCAGAATCACCACCGGTACGAGTCCCTTCGATCGTATCCAGCCACAAACCACCCCGGACTTGTCCAACTTCGCTGGAGTGACAACTGTAACATTCGCGAACCAACACGGGACGGATCTTTGATTCAAAGAACCTAGTCTGTTCCGCAGTCAGTGCATCATCGGCTTGAGCTGTAGAGCCAACCGCAAAGGCGATCCCGCAGAGCATAAGGAGGCAAATGTTCAGTTTCATCATGAGACCTCACCGTACGTTTTCTTGACTGAAGCTTCTTGACTGGAAGCTTTTCAACCGGAAGCTTTTGAACTAGAGCTGTAAATACTGGTCAGAGTTGTTAACGACTCTACAACCTAATTTCCGTCGGGACGCTTTGGCTTTTGAGGCGATAGATCTTCATTGCGATCCGAACGACCCTCGGGGCCTTTCATCTCGCCAGCCATCGCTTTTAGCTCAGCTTTGTCAATCTGTCCATCTTTGTTGGCATCCATACGCGAAACGCGTTCGCTGATTTGCGGAGGTAGATCGTCCAAGGCGATCTTGCCATCCCCATCTTGATCATACTGTTTGAAAAGTTGTTGAGCGCGTTCAAGCATCGCTGCGGGCCCGCCAGCGTTTCCGCCTTCGCCACCCATCATGCTCTTCAGTTCTGAAAGCTCGCTCTTTTCAATCTGGCCATCATTGTTTTTGTCGAATCTAGCCAGTCGCTCTTTGAACTCGGCAGGCATGTCCACTAACGCGACTTTGCCATCCCCGTCTTTGTCCAACGACTGCATCATCTGCTTGACTCGTTCCAGCATTCGATTGACATCGCCGCCGAGCTCAGGCAGAGGTGCGTCTTTGAGTTCGGATCGATCGAGAACCTTGTCGCCGTTCTTATCGAACTTTGCGAGTCGTTCACGAATTTGTGCGGGCAGGTCTTCGAGGGCAACTTTACCGTCACCATTCTTGCTGAAGCGTTCGAGCAGCATCTTAACCCGGTCACCACCCTGAGCCGCGTCGGGACGACCTGGCTTCTTACCCTCGCCATCTTTGCCAGACTCGCCCTTACCAGCGTCGCCCTTAGCCGAGCCATCTTTTCCAGCACTCTTTTCGAGCATTTGGCGACCGCGATCCCCCATGCCTCGCATGCCTTCAGCAGCCTCAGCTTTGTCGATCTTGCCGTCGCTATTTTTGTCCGCCTTGCTCAAGCGGTTCCACATTTCGGCAGGCGCTTCGCTTTCTTCGACGAATCCGTCGCTGTTCTTGTCTAAGCGCAAGAACATCTTCTCGAGCATCTCGCCGCGTTCCTGTGCGAAAAGTGAAACGCTCCCCAATTGGGCTGCGAATATCATGAAAAACAGTGTTTTCTTCATCGGACACCTGCCTTTTGCTGCTAAAAGTCACCACTCTGGCTCGGCTATTTTGATGAGCCTACCTCTTATCACGCGGTAACTTCCAAGCGAGGACATCCGAAGCTGGAAATTTTCAGAAATTGCGATCTGGGGCAAAACCACTTTGGGCTAAAGCGTCCACCTCTGTCGTTAAGAGAGCGTCCCGCTGAGAAAGACTAGCCGCCAGCCGTTAGGCGTCCCGCGCTAAACGCGCTAACGCGTCGGGTTGGGGGCCCAGCTCGCTAACGTTGCATCCATTGCACGGCAGCGTTTTGCGGTAACCCATTACCGTTAGGCGCGCTGGTCCGCATGTGTCCTGGGCTGGGCGGCGAACTTGGTTCGCGAGTCTGACGTGGATCAACATAACTGACCTGACGTGGACCACCGTAACTGATTGGCATTGGCCTAGGTGGAGTAAATGACGGAGGGTATGGGGCCATCTGAGTTTGATTCAATGGCTGAGCGTATGGTGCTTGAACGTAAACCGGTCCATTATTGTACTGAGTATTGCTGTACAAAGGCGTCTGTGCAGCAGATGGATTTACGAAGGTAACATCCGGTTGCTGATTCACATCGACTACGTGTTGTCCCGAAGCCGGAATGAATTGCTGTTCTGCAACGGCGACATTTGGTTCAGGGGCTCGCGAGATCGGCGGGCTGCATCCCGATACCGCCCAGCCACCGCCCATCGCCAGGTAGACCTTGACTAGACTCATCGCCAAATCGCCGCGAACACTTGCCAGTGCGTCCTCGGCTAAGACAACTTGACTTTGCAATTCCAAAACGCGGTCAAAGTCGATTGCGCCTTCCTCGTAGGCGGTCAGCGATATTTCCGCAGCCGAGTAAGCGTTGTTTACGAACTTAGATGTGGCATCCAGTCTTTGGAAACCACTGGTGAAGGATGTCTGCGCGTCCTCCACTTCTTGGTAGGCCTTAAG
>CAYWNG010000402.1:0-6424 GCA_964458685.1 uncultured Pirellulaceae bacterium | reverse complement strand
GGCGAGTCCGCCTTTTGCGGCTCCTGCGAATCGGCAACCGAATTGAAGATGAATCCAGCTTAAAGAGATAACCTCGAACCTAACTGTAGGAATACGACCATGTACCTATCGGCCACAATGACCATCGATCCCAACAGTCTGACACAACTGAGACGAAAGCCAACGAAGGGCTTTCGAAGGTTTGCCGAGCTGCTAACGGCCAACTTGTTGTCGAAGAAAGAGGAGCACGAGACCTTCACAGCCATCTCGATCATGCAAGAACTGAATGTGGTTCTGCGTTCGATCGGAGTTACCGACGTGGTCAAGTTCACCAAAGATGATCAGGTTCTGTACGACGACTCTGAGTCCAACAACAGCGATGACATGGAGATCGCTCTCGACTCGCTCACTCGCGATCGATTCACTGACCAAACGGCTTTCTCTTACCTTTCTCTGTTGCTCGAGCATCATCTTCAGACGTTGGCCTTGATTATCGAAATCCGGGTATCACGAGTCCACGACATTGGCATCTACCCGATACAGATCAGCATCAATGCTCTGGACACTCAGATGCAAGCTACTGATGGCCCGAGTTCACTGGAAGATCGACTCAATGAAGTCTTCCAGTCGCAGCAAAGCTACGACGCTTACACAGAAGGCAAGAGAGCCGAGTTTGACGCGTTCATGCAACAGTTGGAAGAGGCCTTCCGATCACGAATGAGCATTGCCAATCTTTACAGTCGCGTTCACGCGAACGTGATTCGCCCTGGATTGACTCCGGCCAAGTCTAAGAGTCCAACCGCCGATGCAGGCAGCGACGCGTCCTTCGATAACAGCGCGCCGATGCTTCAGCGATATCAAGGCGGCTACAGCGATAACTCGCTTCTGTACATGTGGATGTGGTCCAGCATGATGCATTCCAACAACACGCACTGTCATCACACGACCATCGTTGACGAACGAGGAAAGCCCGCGTTTAGCGTCGGCGAGGAGGGCTTCAATGCTGGCGAGACCACCGCGCTAGATCCCGAAACGCCTTTTGAAAAGCCTGACTTTCCTATCGAACCTGTCGAAGGCGTCAGCGGCGAAGTTTCAGATAACGCCGACTTCGGCTTGTTCGGTGGCCAAGGCGGTGACACCGGTTCCAGTTGGTTCGACTCCTTCTCGTTCGGCGATTCCGTAGGCGGCGACGCTGGCGGCTTGGGTGGAGATGGAGGCGTAGGTGGTGACGGTGGCGGCGCTTCCTGCGGCGGAGCATCCTGTGGAGGCGGCTGCGGCGGCGGGTGCGGAAGCTGAGAGACGCAGCTTACAGCGAGGCGAGCCCCTGCTCTTCGGCCCGAAGGGCCAGCGATTTACCTAGCCCAGGCCAACGGCCTGGGGGAAACTCGCCACAACACCTCACGAAAGGGCCGAAGGCCCGACCGTTTCTTATTCACAACTACTGAGGTTATTCCCAAACATAACGTTCGTCTATCGAAAGCCCGTGTCGCTCGCAAATCTTACGAAATTCATCTTGATACGAGAACAGCTTGTGATGCTCTGCTTGATTACGAATGTAAGTCTCGACCTCATCGCATTTTGAGTGACTAACGGAGAACGCTCCATAACCTGACTGCCACGAAAATGTTTTCGAGCCATCCTTGTGAGCCTTCATCCATTTTGATGTCTCTGTCTTTACATTCTCAACCAACTTGGCAATTGTGATCGTACGCGACAGACCAACCAATAGATGGACGTGATCTTCATGACCACCGACGATTGCGCAGATACAGCCTGACTCTTTAACATGATGTGCCAACATTCGAAACATCTCATCTCGAAGCGAGTCGCTTTTGAGAAAAGGTCGTCTCTCCTTCGTTGAGAAGACCAAGTGAATCCAAATTTGTGCAAGCGATTGAGACATAGTAAATACCTCTTCACTCATGAGATAAATATCGGGCCGTTGGCCCTTACGTATATCATATTAACGCAGATTCCCAGGCCGTTGGCCTGGGCTAGGTAAATCGCTGGCCCGAAGGGCCGAAATCCTTCTGTCCTTGGCCGATTTGAAACCAAATCCGCGCTAAAGAAATTCCCATACCGTCGAATACGCTTCAATCGACTCAAAGTACTGTAACAACTCTGCGTAAAAATCGTGTCCGCCGAGCGTTGCACTATCGCCAATAACAATCAGCCTGCGTTTGGCTCGCGTTAATGCGACGTTCATTCTGCGAGTGTCTGCGAGGAAGCCGATCTCACCTTTCGCGTTCGAGCGAACAAGGCTGATGACTACAGCCTCTTTCTCGCGACCTTGAAAGCCATCGACAGTGTCTACTTCCACGCCAGCACTACGGAGTCTTTCGCGGATCCAACGGACTTGCGCCGAGTAGGGCGAAATTACGGCGATCTCTTCGGCCTTCAAACCCATTTCAAGCAATCGCTCGACCTGCTCGACAACAAGCTTGCCTTCATGAACGTTGCATTTGCTTTCTCCGTCTGGCTCCAACTCCTCGTCCCAGCTTGCTCCAGCGGTGTCGATCATGGTCACGATGGGCTCTGATGCGGCTTTCGCTCCGACACTGGGCAGGTCTTTCAACTGATGATCCTTAACCGAAGCATCCGCCTCAAGCTCGCCATCATAAAACTGCGAAGACGAGAAGTTCATAATCTGCTCATTCATGCGATATTGTACGGAAAGCCTTCGAGTCACTTGCTTTCCGTATCGATTCACTAGTCTCTCCATCATGCTCATCGAAAAAACCTCCCGAGCGGCTTTGTCGGAGAGCACGGTAGGCGGCAATTGGCAATGATCACCAGCAAGCACAATTCGATTAGCTCGCAGCAAGACCGGCCAACAGCCCGGCTCGGTCGATTGACAGGCTTCGTCGATGACACCGAGGTCAAAGGTGCGTGCTTCCAGAACTTCAGGATCAAAAGTCGTGGTTGCGCAAACAACATCGGCGCGGTCCAAGATGTTCGCAATGATCTGCCGTTCGAATCGCCGCGCATCCTCACGAAGTCGACGTGCTTCCTGTCGCATATCTTGCCTAGCACCTGGCTGAGGCTTCGCGCGAGTGAACTTGGAAGCCTTCCTCACAATCTGTTCAGCCTCTTTGTACATCTCGCCGACCACTTTCGTCCCTGGGTCGGACTCCACGAGCGAATCCAAAGTGAAACACTGAAGCGATTCTTGAATACGAGCTGGGTGACCAATTCGAACGAGCCGGAGCTTTCGATTGGATAAACGCTCGAGCAAATTGTCGACACCAGCGTTGCTTGGCGCTGTTGCTAAGACTCGCTGGCCTTGTCGAACGGCCTGTTCGATCAGCTCCGCAACTGTCGTTGTTTTTCCTGTGCCTGGCGGACCGTGAATGATCGCGAGGTCTCGGCTAGAAAGAGCGAAGCGAATGGCCTCTTCTTGAGACGTATTTAGTTTATTGATCAGCTCGATGGGCTTCTCTGCATCGAATTGCGGCTCGCGTTCGCCTAAGACAATATCGCGAAGTTGTGCGACGCGACCTTTGCCAAACTCGGCTGTTTGCATGGCTGCTAGTTGCCGCAAGCGAGTGACTTCGTCGGCCGCTAAGTCGATCCGAAATCGATTCGCCTCGGGCCACTCTGAAAACGCTACTTCGATCGACTGTTGATTGCGTGCCGACACAACGCCAGTCCATTCCTGGTTTTCGTTCGGATCTTCATCAGAGACGACCACCGGCGAGCCGACGCGAAGCCGATTCCATGGCAAGGCTAAGGTTCGATTGCGCTTTACGAACGTGATGAGCGAAAAGCCGCCCAGCCCACTGCGATGATCGGCTATGACCAGATCCACCAGCGTCTCGCCGTATTTTTCGGCATCTTTATTGCCTCGCAACTGTCGACGATCAGCCAATCGCTCTCGTTCCGCTTCGGCTTCCCACCCAAGCCACTGTCGCATTCGATCAAAGTACCGGTCTATTATCGCTCTCCTAGTAGTCTTCGTAGGGTGGGTTGAGGAACGAAACCCACCATGCCCAAATATTCGTCGTCGCCGTAGCTTGCGTTGAGGCACGAAACCCACCACACAATGAAAACAACCACGCCAACGAGCAAACGCCCCCGCAGGACCAAGGTGGGTTTCGCTCCTCAACCCACCCTACTGCTACTGCAAAGCTCTAAACCAATTCAGGAGTGTCGTATCCTGGGCAGGGATCGTGATATCCCCACGAGTCATCGTACTCACCGTCCCGAACAAATCGATGATAACTGGACCACAGCCAGTCTCTAGGGAATTCAACAAGATTATGCTTGCAAGGATTCCAATGAATGTAGTCGGTACAGTGATTCAGATCATCTTCGTCGCGAATCGTGTGCTCCCAGTAGCGCCGCTGCCATACACCACGCTCCTGCTTTTTGATTCGTGACTCTGACGTTTTGGTCTCGCATCCTCCCAGCGCGAGATAGCGATTGGTGAATTCAGTTTTAATGCGACGCATTCTGGTTGGGAAGCCAGAATCTCCCCTCGGCAGAATCCAGATAGTGTGGAAATGATCAGGCAATAACACCATAGCATGGATAGAAAAAGCGAACTTCGTTTTCACTTCATGAATAGCCTCTCGCAAGCACCTTCTTCCCAAATCGGTGGTTAGAATGGGGCGCCTCTGGGCGGTTACAACTGTAAAGAAGTATGTACCACCTGGAACGAAGTTACGTCGGTACTGTGGCATCCTCGACTGTTCCTTGTAGATTCTTGTAGGGTGGGTTGACGCACGAAAACCACCATCTGAGTACAACAACCAAGTTTCTTTAAAGATAACCCGCAGAGCCCGAGGTAGATTTTCTCGCCAGCAAGACAATACAAGACATCAAAAAACACTTCCGTTAGCCCCAAGAACGCGGACAGTAGCAAACTGACGTGGGTTTCGTTCCTCAACCCACCCTGCAAAATCCCAAGACACAGCAATCAAACAGCATCGCCGCGACTGCCAGATACGACTATGAACAAAAAATCTCAATCAGAAGATTCACCTGAACCAACAGTTAATCCTCGGCTGTGGAAAGTCGAACCAGGTTTTGGGCTCGGCGTTTTTCGTTTGGGGATGTCTCGTGAGGAAGTGTTCCAAGTTTTGAAAGAGCAGAATTTTGAGACCTGCGAAGATGACCTTGAGGACTCCGAACTGTATGTCCTGGAGATGGAAGTTACGCTTTACTTTGGAGAGCAATCGCCGTACCCACTGTTGTTGATCGAAGCCGAAGACGAACGAGTTCGCTTTGGAACTCTAGCGGTTCTTTGGGACATTCCACACAACATTTTTAATACGATAGCTGAAACTGACACACTCTGGTGCGATGACTTTTCCCTGATTTGCAATCCGAACGCCCGTGCTGCCGAAGTGAAGGCCTTGAGCGATGAAGAACTGCTCAATAGCGGAACGTTGTGGATCACTTCACTCGGCGTCGGCTTTAACCTGTCTCGCGGCAGGATCGTAGCATTGTATTTGTGTGACCCGGCGAACTTACCTCAAACTGGAAATGGCCAGTTCACTGGGGCTCAACGACATTTGTCTGAGAAGATGCAGCTTGCCTCGTATAAAGCGCCAGTTTCCAAAGCGCATCCGCTTGAGAGCCTATTCAAACTTGGGCTACTGATTGCTGCCGTGTTAGTCGCTGCATTCTTTGGAAAGCAAGCTTGGGACGAGCAACAACGTTGGAACAATGCTCCTGAGGTTGAGGCTGAAGTAGTCTCTGTTTGGCCGCCACCGCCGGAACCGTTCCCTGAAAAATACCAGTTGAGTTATAGAGACCATTTTGGAGCCCCACATGAAGTCGAGCTTGGACAGAACGATGTTTACGGGAGTCCTCAAGTTGGCGAGAAAGTCAATCTGCGTTACTTATTGGAATCACCACAAACCGCAAAGGGACCATCACAGTTGCACGATATTGGTTTTGACAAATTCGTCCCTTATCTTCTGGGTACAGTCGCAGTCTACTTCGTTCTTCACTTCCTGAGCGACTGGCTGATCGGTCTATTGCGTTACAAGTCCTAGGCAGGTTGATGGAAAACGGAAGGCATCCAAAATCTGCTCATCTTAAGAGAATCTAGGTTCCTCGCAATAATTTCGCTAATCACGACATGCTCACTAATCTGTGGCTGCACATCACTCAGAGATCGCGACTAGCATCGAGTATTCGCGCGACCTCGATTCCATTTTTGTTAGGCCGAAAGAATACAACATAGCGGCTGACAGTAAATGAACGACAGCCTGGGATGCCAAACCCGTTTCTTACCTCGCCGACTTCAGGATTCTCGGCAAGCATTTGACAGGCCTCTTCAATTCGATCAAGCATCTTAATTGCCGCCGCAACATTGCGTTTAGCGATGTACTCGCTGATTCCGGTGATATCGATTTCAGCCGCGAGGGATAAAACGAAGGTCGGCATAGTTACGATTCATTACGGTCTTCAAGCCGATCACGCAATTTCTGGAATG
>CAYWNG010000401.1:0-6437 GCA_964458685.1 uncultured Pirellulaceae bacterium | reverse complement strand
GTTCGCCATTTTCTTTCACGATAGCTACCTCAAGCTTGGTGGTGTCAAAGAAACGGACTTTGGATTATTCCTCCAGCCAAATTTTTCGGCAAACTCTGCTGCCGTGTAAGTCCTTTGCGAACCGTCTTCGTGCATGACGACGTAGGCAATCAGTGACTCAACTCCCTCGCTACCGTGGTAATTCCCTTCCGGCGAACAGATAAGGAAATGCGAGTCCTCAACGAAAGGAACAATTGTTCCAATGTGGCTGGAGGTTTTCGAATCGAAGATCATCGTCGCGAAATTGGGTTGATGAAACAGGAGTGTCGATGCATCTTCAGTCCACAAAACCTTGGAGCGAGGGCATTGTATCTCGCTAAGAAACTGGTTCGTCGCAGAATCGTGAATGTGGTGAAATCGGGTTCCGTAAGAGATCAGGAGTTTCGTCTGGTCTGGACTTTGCCATATTGCGCGTTCCATCGTAGGTATCCTGCAGGTTGCAATCGCCTTCCAAGTCTGCGACTCTAGTTCGAATCGATACAGTTGATTACCCAGTGCAAAAAGGATCGCATTTTCTTTCTGACTATACCGAAGCTGATCGTCTGAAATCGGTCTGTCCCAACGTGGGCAAGGAACATTCGTTGTGCAAAATGGTTGGCCCGTGGTCGAATCCCAAACGACCAACTCGATTAAGCCGCGGTGAAAGAGGCCTGCGATTCGCTTACTATCGGCAGACCATTCTAGCGCCGCTAACGTACCTTCCTTTAGGCTCAGTTCACAAATGCGATTGCCATCGGCAGTCTTGACGATTACGACTTTTTGTTGATCCTCCTTACCTCGCAACAGACACGCTAGGAACTGCCCATCGTTGGACGGGACGATGCTTTCGACTGTTGGGCTGTCGACTGTTGTGCTTTCGACTCTTGTATCCTCTAGCCAATCGATCGGCTGCATTCGTTGTGTATTCGTTCTAAGGTCGAGCTGCATGAGTTGCTCTTGATTTGCCGCGAAAACAGTGTGACTCGTGGGGGCGGTCCCCCAAGGAGCTGGATACCACGGTTGGTCTTGCTTTTTTTCCGGCCCATGTAAGTCAATTGTTCTTACTTGGTCACCACGCAGGAAGTGAATATCGCGATCGCTTACCACAGGGACCGAATCGAGGCCCATATTCAGCGATCTCCACTCCTTGACCGCATGCCCCGACTGCGCATCAAACGTATTCGTGCCTGACGTGGAGAGGCCTGATGCGACGATGACTCCAGCCGCTTCGCATAGTTTGGGAGGGTGAGGTAGAGCACCAACTCCGGGCAATCGAAAGATCTCTTCACCAGAGGACACTCGCACCACTCGCGATGCTTTCGCTCCAACAATCAACACACGGTCGTTATCTTGATACCATTGAAGGGCTTGAATTGCTTCATCCACTTCCGCAGTAATGACTCCCGTTTCTTGAAGAGTTTCCAGATCGCGAATTCGAATCGCCTGACCTGTAGGATCGAGTACTGCGATTTGCTTTCCATCGGGCGAAACGACTATCTCGGTGATGCGGTGCGATGGAATCGAACAAATCAGCTTGAGGGAAGGATACTCGAGCGTCTCAAGAAAAGACTCTTGATCAACCGTTGTTTGGCAAACTATGCGATCAAGCCTTGAGGTAAAGGCCATCGTGTCGACGATGCGCGGAATCATCAATGATCGAGTGACTCCCGTCTTTAAATCAAGCTCGTAGACTCCCCAATTGTTCCAAGCACCTCGGTTCAGTTTAGAGAACACAATCTTTGAGTTGTCTTGAGAGATATCCCAGAAGCGACGATCGACAGGAAGGATTACTTTTAACTTTCGATCTGGCCAATACCAAACGTACAAATGCTGCGTTATCGAACTGTTGGAATCCTTGACCACCACCCAATTGCCATCGTTAGAGATCTTGACTTCACTAATGCTAGATGGTCCCAATATCTTTTCAGCAAAGCTGCCATCCTGATTGAGGACTGAAACGTTACCCTCATCGCCCCCAACAAACCACTGCTTTGTCTTTGGATTCCATGCTGGCGCGGTTGGCTTTGAACTGTGGCTTCCGCGTAGACAGAGACTCCAGGAAACGAGTCCATCGATCTGAGCTGGGTGGGTCGTTATCGCCCGAGGGCTCATCGGGTTGCCTTTGGCGAGCACGCCCGAGTGGGATTCCCAGCTCGACTCCTCCTTCGATTCGATCTCCTCCATAACTCGAAACCCGATCGTAGCAGAAGGAGAAGACCAATTTCCAACGCTCACATCGGCATGGACCACTTGCCTAGGCTCAAGAAAACACCCTCCCAGCGTGTTGGATAAAGGAACGCCTCGGGGATTCACACGTTGCAAATAGGGAAGCATGTCGTGCGTTTCCATCCAATCCGACGTTCGCTCCCACAGGTTTCCCAGCATGTCGTAAAGCCCCAACGGATTGGCCGCCAGGATGCCAACATGATTGAGGCCAGTAGCGCCATTCTCGAAAGTCCAAGCTGCGAATTCTAGTGCACTCGAATCAGTACCAAAAACGTAACGCGACTGTGAGGCAGCTCGGCATGCGTGGCTCCATTCCGCTTCCGTTGGCAATCGAAATCGCCGATTTTCTTTCTGAGAGAGCCAACGACAAAACGCATCCGCATCGGCCTCAGTTACCATCGTCACTGGTTCGGCGGATCGTGTCTGCCAGCCGGGCTTCTTCCAGCTCAGTTCGCGTTCGAGGATAAATTCTCGCGAACAGGCAAAGCCCAACTTCTCCGCATCCGTTTGATATCCCGTCTCATCGACAAAAGCCTGAAACTGGGCGACGGTGACTTCGGTAGTCGCCATACGATAAGGTTGGGTCATCCGAAATCGAATCGTCGGCATCGACGGATGTATCTCGCCATCTCGATTACGGCTAAAGGTTTTGTCAAAATCACCAGGTGGAACCAATGCAAAATCTAAGCCGATGCTCGTCGTGGCAATCGGCTTTTGATTCAGGTAATCCGCCCATTGAGACTGTCGCTCTTTCGCTTCGCTGGTGGTGCTCGGAATCGAGAGTGGGGGCGGTGCTCCTACAGGAAGTGACCAAGGTGGCAGCCCTTGCAGATCTAGCCTCGTTAACTCTGGTTGAACCTGTGGAATCGACTCGGTATTTGCAGGGTTCGAAACGTCCTTTTCGGAGAGGGGTGAGGGCTCGGTTCCAACGAAGCTTGAGTTCCTATTGACCAGCCAAGCTAACGTCCCACATAGCAACACAACTCCCACTGCCGACAGAAGATAAGGGCGAGTTTTAGAAGCTGATCGGTCGAACCGCTTCGAAGCGTTTCCTTTGCTTTGAGCGACAGATGCCACAGGAGCGTTAGTCGCGTTTTTGCCCGACAGTATCTCTTCGGACGCAGACTGATCTGGATACATCAACGGAGAACGTTCCACTGTAGACGGAGCTTTGTTGATATCTCCTTCGCAATCCGAAAGCAGCTTTGCAAGTTGGCTCGCTGATTGAATGCGTTGCTCTGGGTTCTTTGCGTGAAGTCGCTCGACGATTTGGCAAAACCAATCAGGAACACTCGGGCAGATTTCTCGGATAGGTCGCGGCGTGTCTTTCAAAACTCTTTGCAGAACGTCATGAGTTGATTTTGCACGAAACGGGGCCTGGCCGCAGGCCATCTGGTACATCACGCTTCCAAGGCTGAAAAGATCGGAGCGAGCGTCGATCTCCAGACTTCGAGCCTGTTCTGGAGAAGCGTACAGTGGAGTTCCGACAAACTGTTCCGAACTGCTCGATAGACTCACATCTTCAACGGTCTGAGCCAAACCGAAATCGGTGAGCTTGATCTTTAGTTCGCTACCAACCTCAACCAAGATATTGCCAGGTTTGATATCGCGATGAACAAAACCGCACTGATGCGCCGCAGCGAGTCCCGAGGCGATTTGTCGACTTAGGCTGACGAGCGTATCGATTTCCAGTGGCCCGACTTCTTGGATGTACTGATGCAAAGTGGGACCGTTGACATACTCCATGACAATGTAGGGGATCGGCGATTCTTCTACGTCATGAATCCGAACTACATTCTCGTGATTGACAGCCGCCGCTGATCGAGCCTCTTGTAGAAAACGCCGACAAGGCGAAGCAGCCGATTCGCTGTGAGGTGTCAGCATCTTCACGGCGACTAACCGCTGAAGCTTTTCATCCATCGCTCGAAAGACAACGCCGAAACCGCCAACTCCAATCGCGTTCAACAGCGAGTAATGATCGATGGCCGCGATTGCATCAGGATTGACCGGCGTACCGAGCAACTCCTTGATGCGTTGAATGGCTCTTGAGCTTGCCGCTTCGCGGGCGGATACATCGTGTGAGAGTTGTTGAACCGTCTCGATCACACGATGCGTCTTCGCGGGATCTTCATCCAAGAAGTCCTTGGCTTCGCGGTGAGCTCTAAGCAACGATTTCACTTCCGAGCGAAGCGTCGGATTGTGCTCACACTGCCTATCAACGTAATCGTCCTGATCTTGTTGAGCTGAGTACTCAAGGGCAGCCTGAAAAAGTTCAAAGGGCGTCATAGATTAGTTGAGAATCGTTTGTCGAGTTTGGTAGTCGTAGGGTGGGGTGAGGTACGAAACCCACTACATACTCATTCGTCCCAGACTTGCAAATAGATCCGAAGTGCAAAGTTGGGTTTCTAATTTTACAAGAAGTCTGCGCTTTCGCGATGAGCTGGCTGCAGCAACAGACTTTTCGGCTTTGGACTGCTCGCGAGCGGTCGTAGGGTGCGGTTGAGGTGCGAAACCGACGATAGCTTCACAGAGGTGGCTTTTAATGTCGGGCGTAAAATCACGCAAATGTCCGCCAAAATTCTCAATGTTAATTCCTTACGCCACTCCGCCCCACTCCGCCAAACCCGGTTTTCACTCCTGACGTCAAGAAGTGCGTAGAAACAGTCCAAGTTTGTGGCTTAGTCAGCTTTTTCCTGCGCCTACCTCAGTGGAAGCATGCAATTTCGACAAGCCTGGTCTGCCCGACCTGAATCGCGATCTATCCACTCAAGATCGCGAAAACATTGATGAATTCGATTCCCGCAACCTTTCTGGCATGTTTCTAATGTTCATGCGCCTGTTACTAAAGCCGGAGTGCTGTCGCAGGTTCGAGATTACCAGGTATGTGAAGCTTACAAGTCTGATTTATGGTCATTAATGATGTCAGAGATTCCAGATAGAAGCGAACTACGCAAAAGTAGCCCACAAGAAACTCGCTCGATTCACCTCGGTCAACAACGTGAGGCAACAGGAAGTAAGATTGGTCCCTTTGTACTGCTTCAGAAGATTGGAGAGGGAGGCATGGGGACAGTTTGGGTGGCTGAGCAAACGCGTCCGGTCAAGAGAAGAGTGGCCCTAAAGCTCATTCGAGCCGATTTGAGATCATCAGAGACAATACGCCGATTTGAAGCGGAGCGTCAGGCGTTAGCGCTGATGGACCACAACAACATAGCGAAGGTCTTGGATGCTGGTGAGACGAGCGACGGAATTCCCTACTTTGCGATGGAGTTCATCAAGGGAATTCCTATTACGAAATACTGTGACGAAATGCGAGTTGAGATGCGAGAGCGCCTACGACTTTTCGTACAGGTTTGCGATGCTGTACAGCATGCTCACCAAAAGGGCATTATTCACAGAGACCTAAAGCCATCCAATCTTTTGGTGGCTATGCAAGACGGTGTTCCGACGCCGAAGATTATCGACTTCGGAGTCGCCAAGGCCCTTCATCAAAAGCTATCTGACAAGACAATGTATACCGAGATTGGCCAAATGATTGGCACTTTGGAATACATGTCGCCTGAACAGGCCGAGTTATCTGCTCTCGATGTTGATACACGTGCCGACATATATTCCTTGGGAGTCATCCTCTACGAACTCTGCACAGGGTCCACACCGATATCCAGCGAGCGAATTCGATCAGCGGGAATACTGGGAGCGATTCGGTTAATCAAGGAAGATGAGCCCATGCGGCCAAGTACTCGGTTAAGCCAGACTCACAGTGGCCTGAGTAACACATCCAGCAGTCGTCGAGAAGATCCTCGGCGCTTAGTGGCGCAGTTAAAAGGGGAGTTGGATTGGATCATCCTAAAGACCCTTGAGAAAGACCGTACTCGGCGTTACGAGTCAGCAGTGGGGTTAGGGAATGATATTCGCAGGTTTCTAAACAACGAACCTGTTCATGCACGCCCCGCCAATACGTCGTATTTGATCAAGAAGCTAATTCATTGACATCGCGCTATCGCAATCGGAGTACTTTGCTGTTTCAGCGTGCTGATACTAGGTGTGATCGGAACAACTTATGGATTGATCTCGGCTGAGCAGGCGAGAAAGGAGGCAGTGAAGCAGAGGGAAGTTGCCATCGAGCAGAAGCTGGCGGCTGAAAGTAAGCGTACACGACAAGCAGGCTGGTCAGTTAACTTGGCGCTTTAGCTTGG
>CAYWNG010000400.1:0-6451 GCA_964458685.1 uncultured Pirellulaceae bacterium | reverse complement strand
AGCTTTGCCAATCGTTGTTGCGATTGCTCGGAGGGATCGGCTGGTAACGGACGTTCGCCGAAGTTCACACCGGCGAAGACAGCTTGCAGAGCGTAAAAATCCTTCTGAGTCACTGGATCAAACTTATGGTCGTGGCATCGTGCACAGCCCAGAGTCAGCCCTAAAAAGGCCGTTCCAGTTGTGTTGATCAAGTCGGAAAGTTCGTCTTGCCGCTGCATCAAAGTCAGATTGACGTCAGGGCTCTTGACCAAGTCATAGGTGCCAGCCACCAAATAGCCGGTTGCAACATCGGTACCCAGAGCATCACCGGCGATTTGCTGAGCGATGAACTGATCGTAAGGCAGATCGCTGTTGAACGATCGAATGACGTAGTCGCGATAGGGCCAAGCGTTGTAGCGGACGCGATTGGTTTCGAAGCCGTTCGACTCAGCAAATCGCACAACATCAAACCAATGCCTCGCCATTCGCTCGCCGTAACGAACATCCGCCATCACGCGATCTACAAGTCTCTCGTAGGCATCCGAAGACGAATCCGACAGAAACTCGCGAGTTTCCTCAGGAGTGGGTGGAACGCCTAACGCGATCAAATACAAACGACGGATCTGTGTGGATCGATTCGCTGGCTGTGAAAAGGCTAAGCCGCGTTCTTTGAGCGTTAAGTTTAACCAGTGATCAATTGCAGCCGCGCCAGGTGGGCTGGGCGGGCGAACCACAGGCTGAAAGCTCCACGGTGCCTTACGGTCAAGTTCGGCGGAGTCATCTGGACCAAGCGCGCCTTGATCGATCCATGCTCGTAAAATGCCGATCTCTTCATCGCTTAGCTTGGGCCCTTCTGGTGGCATGCGATAGTCTGGATCGACGCCTGAGACGACTTCGATCAATCGACTATGCAAGCTGTCGCCGACTCGAACGACAGGACCGCTACCACTTCCCTTGAGCACCGCTGCGCGAAGGTCTAATCTCAAGTCCGAAGTTTGCTTGCTGGCACCATGGCAACTACTACAGTGGCTGTCCAAGATGGGTTGAACATCTTTGGTGAAATCAACCTTTTGTGTAACAGCGCTGGGAACCTGAGGCTGTTGAGTGCTTGATTCAAGTGTCGCCTTGGTTTCAACTTGCGCGATGGCATACGACGGAAACAGTAGAAGGGCTGCTATCGCAATTGCCTTTAGCATTTGCGATGCTGTGAGACTTCGCGTGGAAGCCAGCGAGTCTAGACAACGAAGTGCGACTGTCATCTGTCTTGGCGGCGATGTTTGAGGTGGGGTCGGCTAGTTTCAGGCGGGATTACTACTTAGACTACTCGCTGAGTTGTCCAGGTGGCAACCTTACTGCCCGTGATCATGGTGCAAATCGCTAAGATTTCCGGGATTCGTCGCAGAT
The DNA here is from genome assembly GCA_964458685.1 of uncultured Pirellulaceae bacterium. Classification (GTDB taxonomy): domain Bacteria; phylum Planctomycetota; class Planctomycetia; order Pirellulales; family Pirellulaceae; genus Aureliella. Next base: position 5,068 of record CAYWNG010000400.1, on the reverse strand, counting down.
CCATATGTTATTCGACATAACTTCGCAAGGTTTGCAGATTCTTCAAGTCCCAGTCGACGCCTTCGTCGTCAACGCCTTTCTCAGTCTCCAAGTACATCGGCAAGCCCTTGAACGGCTTGGCTTTCAAGAACAGCTTGAAGCCCTCTTCGCCGATGCACCCTAGTCCGATATGTTCGTGTCGATCAACCCGCGAACCACAGTCTTTGACGCTATCGTTGATGTGAATGGCTTCGATTTTGTCTAGCACGCCATGTTGTTCAAGTTCCTCAATCATGGATTTCAGCCCAGACTTGGTTCGAAAGTCATAGCCAGAGGCCAGCGCGTGACAGGTGTCCCAACAAACCGCGACGTGAGGACTTCCGATCTCCTTGAGTAGATAACCCAACTGCTCGGCATTCCAACCGAGGCAACTTCCCTGACCTGCCGTGTTTTCGAGAAGCAACTTGGCAAACTTTGGTTTGACAAGCTTCACCGCCGCTTTGACTCCACGAACGATGTTCTCAAGTCCTGCTTCAGGCGTCGCGTTGGTGAATGAACCGGGATGCATCACCAGCCCATTCAACTGAAGCTGATCGGAGCGACGCCATTCAACCACGAGTGCGTCGAGCGATTTTTGCCACTGTGCTTCATCGGACGAACCAAGGTTGATCAAGTAGGTCGAATGCGCGATGGGAGCTTCGAGTTTCGCTTCCTTGAGGCTCAGCACGAACTGCGAACAGTCTTCTTCAGGCAGGTTATCTTCGCGGTTTTTCGATTCGGCAGATTTGGCTGGCTTGTTTAGCGGAATCAACTTCGCATAACTCGGCCAAGCTCGTGGAGTGCTGACAAAAATCTGGATGCACTGGCACCCAAGCTCCTCGGCTCGTGCGATCCCTTGCATTAATCCACCAGCACAACTGACGTGAGATCCGAATCGAAACATTGGAATTCGTTATCTTAGGAGTAAACGGCTGACCATATCATGCTTTCGTCGGCCAGCAAAGGCAGATAGTATAGTGTCCATCGTAGATCCTAAATATGGGCCGACCAATTGAGAGGGTGCCACATGAACGAGTTGAATCGAAGAGCCATTCTTCAAACGGGCGTTGTGGCTGCGAGTGCGGCGATGTTGCCGCGGATTGTGACTGCCGAAGAGCGTCACGAACATGCGGATCTGCGAATCGCTTCGTTTAGGTTCGATGTCACGCCTCCCTTGGGGCATTCGCTTTGCGGAGGCTGGATCACTCCGGCCACTGTCATTGAAGACTCACTGGAAGCGATTGGATTTGTAATTCTTGGAGCCGGCGAACCAATTGTCGTTTGTGCGGTGGATTGGACTGGACTGTTGAATGAAGCTCACATAGCTTGGCGAACCGCGTTAGCAGAAGCTGCTGGAACATCGCCCGATCGCGTTGCTGTCCAATGCGTCCATCAACACGATGCCCCATTCGCTTGCTTGGAGGCTCAACGCATTGTCAGCATGGCGGGCGGATTGCCCGACATCGTCGACGTCGATTTTTTCAACCGATGTTTAGACAAAGGCCGTGAAGCTGTTCGTAAGGCGATGGCCCAGACTGTCCCGCTCACGCACGTGGCAACTGGACAAGCTAAAGTTGATCGCGTGGCCAGCAATCGCAGAATCATGGGGCTCACTGGGAAAGTAGTGACGCAGCGTGGCAGTAGCTCCAAAGATCCGGCTCATCAAAAGTTCCCCGAAGGCCTGATCGATCCCTTTTTGAAAACGGTCGCACTCTACAGCGGAGACACGAAGGTTGTCTCGTGCCACTATTATGCGTGCCACCCGATGAGCCACTATGGCAAAGGGAAAGTCAGCTCCGACTTTTGTGGGTTGGCTCGAAAGCAAGTTCAGAAAGCGGAACCAAACTGTGCGCATCTTTATTTCAACGGCTGTGGCGGCAATATCGGAGCTGGCAAATACAACGATGGAACCGATGCGACTCACCCCATTCTGATGCAACGCATCCTGGATGCGATTGTGGAGTCCGAAGCCAACTTGTCGCCGCTAAAAATTGAGTCATGTCGCTGGTCGAGCGCTGAGATGTTGCCTCCACTGAACCCAGATTTTTCCATCGACCAAATTCTCAAGCAGATCGCCGACCCTAGTCGTAAGGTGGTAGATCGTAATCGGCCTGCATACATCGTGGCTTGGCATCGCAGGTATGAAAAGCAATTGCCGATTGTCTTATCGGCGCTGCACATGAATCAAACTTCGCTTGTTCACTTTCCTGCCGAGAGCTTCGTCGAGTATCAACTGCGGACTCAAGCATCCTTCGCAGATCGTTTCGTAGCCTGTGCCGCATACGGTGACGGCGGCCCCTGGTACATCCCAACGCTTGAAGCCTACTCGCAGGGCGGCTATGAATCGAGCGTCGCATGGTGCGACCCCAAGATCGATCAGTTAATGTGCGAAGCTGTGATCAAGGCCATGAATTCGGTTTAGGCTCAAACCCATTTGGTATGGGACACGGAATGCACGGAGGACACGGATCGGAGAAGGCATGTGCAATTTGGGTTCCGATCTAAGCTAAAAGCAGGCGACGACTACTCTTGCGGGCTGGTCGCGGCCGGTGAGAGGTTCACTGGTTCTTCTACGGTCGGAAAATTGAAGTTGCGAACCATGCCTCCACCGAGAGCTTGATAAGCATTGACTATGGCCATTAACTGTTCCTTCTTGGTTTCGATGATGACCAATTTTGCGTCTTGCAAGTCGCGTTGAGCCAAAAGTACTTCGACGTATTCAGCTCGTGCATTCTGAAAGAGGCTAGTGGCTGAAGCCACGGATGCTTCCAAGGCTTCCAATTGTTGCTTCTTGATCTCGATGCTCTGCGCGTACTTCTCGACCTTGCTCATGTAGTTCATGACTTCGGTAAACGCATTCAGAACGGTCTGCTGATAACGGTAGACGGCTTGCAATTGTTCTGCATTGGCTGTCATGTACGCGGCCTTGATGGCGGCTCGATTGATTAGCGGTGCAACGACGTCGCCTACAGCGTTGTAGACCAGCGATGCTGGAGTCGAGAATAGGAATGCACCGTCAAAGGCTCGATAGCCGACTCCAGCGCTGATGTTTAGCGAAGGATAGAAGTTAGCTCGAGCAACTTGCACTTCCAGTCCTGCCGCAGCTAGTTCACGTTCGGCTTGACGGATATCGTTGCGGTTTTGCAGCAACTGCGCAGGGACGCCAGCGCTCAGAGAGTGTAGATTCAGATTGATAAAGTCAACGTTGCTGCGTTCAACTGGTTGAGGATAACGACCACAAATGAAGTTGATTCTATTTTCGGCTTCGACAATCGATTGAGCGATGACTAGCTTTTCGCTTTGGTTCTTGCGAACTTCCGCCTCAAATCGTTGAACGGCTAGTTCAGTACCGCGGCCAGCATCTTTCTTGGCTTGTGCGACTTCTAGACTCTGTTGTTGGAGCTGAATAGTCCTGTCTAGAGTTTCAAGTTGTCGATCCAGTGCGAGAAGGTCATAGTACTCTTCAGCGATATCAGCGATCAAGCGTGTGATGACGTAGTTTCTGCCGTCGATCGTGCCCAAGTATCGCAGCGCGGCAGCGCTACGCGCATTCCGCAGTTTCTTCCAAATGTCGATCTCCCACGAGACGTTTGTGCCGACCAAGAAATCAGGCAGCGGATCAGGGAACGCTCGACCGTTTGCCAGCAGATTGTTTTCGACGGCACCTTCACGCGTGTACTCGCCAGACTTTTCAATTCCAGTTCGTGCACCGAAAGTGAGAAATGGAAAGTAGGCTCCGCGTCGAGCCAAGATTTCATTGTTCGCGATACGGATGTCTTGAGCGAGTATCTTTAGCTCTTGGTTGTCCGTCAACGCTTGTTGAACCAAGCTGCTAAGCATGGGATCGTTGAAGAACTCGTTCAGTTCGACACAGGCAGAGCTGTCCCAGTTCGTATTGCCATTGAAGGTCTCGGGCATGGCATGACCACAGTCGGGTTTGCACAGGGCAGGTATCTTGCAACCACTTGCTGCGGCCAGGAGCCCGGAAACCATCGCGCCTGCCGCAGTGCGCCTTGAAACTCTGGTGCTCGAATTGTTAGCATTAGCCATTGTTCGTCGAATCCTTGACGTTGCCCGCTAAGATAGTCCCTTCTTAGCTCTCTCCGCTTCATCTTCGACTAGGCAATTGTGGCTACTTTATGGGTTGTGATGCGATGTAAAGATATCCGGCTGCAAGTTTGGATTTCACTACTGCAAGGTTTTGCAGTGTGGAGTAAAACTCAGTTTTCCAGGAGCTAACGCTCGCTAGCATAAGCGAGCATTAGCTCAGATTGGATTTCCGAAACCGATTCTTGAATGGCTCTCGGACGGCCTAGTGACCACCGACAGCATCATTTTCAAATCGCTCGCTAAGCGGTTGATCGGTTTCATCCTTAAGCAGTTTGCGTCCATCGGCAATCCTGGCGAACAGATAGTACAGTCCCGGAATTACAAGCACACCGATGACTGTTCCCAAAAGCATACCACCGACGGAAGTCGTCCCGATCGTTCGATTGCCGATTGCACCTGGGCCGGTGGCTCGGACAAGGGGAATCATGCCTGCAATAAAGGCGAACGAGGTCATCAAGATGGGGCGGAATCGCAGTTTGCCGCCTTCAATGGCCGCCTCGATTAAGCTGGCGCCTTCATGTCGTCGCTGCACTGCGAATTCAACGATTAGAATCGCATTCTTGCCCAGCAATCCAACCAGCATCACCAAGCCGATCTGAGCATAAACGTCATTGGAGAGACCCATAGCTTTCAAGAGCAGGAACGATCCGAAGAGTCCGATGGGCAGCGAGATGATCACCGCAAGCGGCAGCAGAAAACTCTCGTACTGACCTACCAACACCAAATACACGAAGACCACCACAATCACGAAGATGTAGATAGCTGTGTTTCCAGCTTTGGCTTCATCGTACGAAAGGCCTTGCCAGTCGATGTCAAATCCTTGCGGCAAGGTCTCGGCGGCAACTTCTCGAATTGCTGCGATCGCTTGACCAGTACTGTAGCCAGCCGCAGGAGCGCCTTGGCGAGCAGCTGGGCCTGACCTTCCAGCAGGTCCAGAAGT
>CAYWNG010000399.1:0-6457 GCA_964458685.1 uncultured Pirellulaceae bacterium | reverse complement strand
GTTGTTTTTTGCATTAGCGATCGCGAATTTTCCGTCTTGGGAAAGCAGAAAAGGAACTACAGTGGTGGCACCAAGAAAGACAACGACTGGCGATGCTCCGTCCGCATCTATTTTGAAGGTCGTTAGGGAAGCCGCCGTAAGTGCAACATCAGGGAGCTTTGTTGTCTTTTCAGCACTTGCCGTTACCTCTGGCATGGAAAAGGCTTCGGATTTCCAGTCTTGCGTTCCCATTATCTCGATGCCGCTAACCTTCTGCCCGTCAGCTACGCGAATTTCGAATGTCCCGTCCTCACCTGTATAAGCGCCACCTTCCTTTCCAAGCAAGGGTTTGGAGTAAATCGCTTGTACGCCAACATTCGGAACTGGCTCACCCGTACGCCGATCAACAACTCGACCGGTAACGATCGCTGGAGTATAGAGCTGAAATTGATAAGTATCGAGCTTAGGGGTAAATCGCTGCTCGGGGGATCGTATTTTTGAGCGATGAGAAATGTTAATCCGCCGAGGCGACACGCCTTGATCGCCTTCGCCTTGCACGCGAAATTTACACTCGCCTTGCGCATTTGGCTGCAGCGAGATTCGATCAAAACTCTCGCCAAAAAACACAGTTGCATCGGAGACTTCGCCGGGATCACTTGGGCAAGCGATCTTGACTGTGATCTCCTTGCCGGGCTTAAGAGTGACTATCGAATTGTTTCTCGCACTGCGAAAACTTTCTACTGCGTAGTCGGGATGGTCTATTTGAATCTCCCAGTTCGCATCTTGATCGAACGGTAAGTTTTGAAAACGCCCCGACGAGTCCGACTTCGGAACGGCTAATCCCAACGCACTCCAACTCTCTATGCCGATCCTCACCGATCTTTCGTTTGTTGTTCTGCCAGAGACTCGAGTCAGCGATGCGCCAGAGACGGGTTGCCGCATGGAATCAACGACTGTGAGTGTGAGCCCGTCGCTTGGCGCGAGCCTAAAGTCCGCGATGATTTCGGTCTGGTCAGGAGAGAGTATCTGTCGCTCCCTCAAAGTAAAGCGTTCTTGGCGCCAGCCACCGATGTTCCACTGAGCAATTTTGTGCCCCGGCGCGCAGGCTCGAAGTCGAACTCTCGACAAGAGTCTGGGAGTTATCGGCATATCACGAAAAGCATAGTTTCCAGTTTCATCAGTGACCGCACCAACGACTTCAGTCTTCGCATTGTCCCTGAGTATCTCCAATGATACCCGAGCGCTGGTGAGCGGCTTGCCATTGGAATCGACAACGACACCCTTGAAGGTCACAAGTCGCTCAGCGTCATCTGAAGCGATGATTCCGCCGCTGAAGTTTGCTGAGGCACAAAGAAGGATCGCTACAGCATAAAGGGCGGAAATCGATTGCATGATCAGTGCTTATGATCTTTTTCTGAAAGTTCTTTGCCGCGGAAGGGATCGACCTTCAGCAAGATCTCGTTGGGCCCGTCAGGCTTGACTTCGAACGACAGGCCAGATGTACGATATGAGTTGTGCTTGGGGTCGACCATACCGAACGCACTTACCTTGCTACTGAACTCTTCGCCATGCATGACCATTTGGACAACAACCGCGTCATGCAGTCCAGCAACGGCACCATCGCCCTCGCTGAAGGTGGTCAATTCAAAGGTCCCATCTTTCTGAATCGTGCCACGAGCGTTTAAGCCCAGTTCACGCGACTTAGTCTCGATGGTTCCCATGCGGACAGCCGCCCCGCTGGGGAATTGTATTTTACCTTTGACCGGATAGGTGGCTGGATTTCGATTGCAACCAATTGCGGCTAGACAGCAGCCAGCCAGCACAAGAATCAACAGCTTAGGGTTCAATCTTAGCAATTCCACCCTCGCTTCGATTGCAGATGTATCCCAGAGTTTCGGTATCGATGCTTGTCGATACTGCGCGAACGCTGCCATCAGCGAATGTAAAGTTGCAAACGCCAGGATGCCAGCTACCCCACGAAACTAAACCGTTCACTTCATCTCGCAAGTTTTGCACGATGGGAACAGTTGGACCACCGACGCGAGCTGAGTTAAACACGACATCTCCATTGAAGATGAACGCATCCAGACCAGCTTGCCCAAGCTTTCCAAGCGGCACGTGCATCTCGCCGATTAGAACGGTATTGCTTGTGCCATCAATGATGTCTGCCATGTCGACGCGATCGATCCAGTTAACTGGCAGGTTCGAGCCGCTACAGGTCGCTCGGCTACTAATAATCACTCCCGTTCCATTGCCACCATAGTAGAAATCGGTTGGCAAGCCGAACGAGCCCGGCGATAGATCTCCGTGATTAGCCCCGTAGTCGCCCAGAGCGCCTGCAATCAGGTTCGTGCTAGACTGGTTAATTGGAACCTTGCATCCGCAGGGCAGAGTCACCCACACTGTTGAAGTTCCTGTCTCCAGTCCCATACCGACCGCTTCGGTGGAACTACGACGCGAGGGACACATGTACGATGAGGGAACTGTTGTGCGAGTCTTCTCGTTGTGTGTGGCGTAGGGCTGCGAATAGTCCCAGCCTTGCTCGGCAGAAGCTTGTTCTAGGAAAGGCATAATGCGAACCAGCCAAGTCGTTTCTTTACCACCACAATCGTTAGCGGGTGAACCACCAGGGCGAGGCTGATATCTGGCCGGCGGGAACGCGCGATAAGCGTCGTGAAACATCGTGGTAGCAAGCGACAGTTGGTGCAAATTGTTTTTGCATTGCATCGATCGCGCGGCTTCGCGTGCGGCTTGAACGGCAGGCAGCAGCAGTCCAACCAAAATTCCGATGATGGCTATAACCACCAACAGTTCAACCAATGTAAAACCATGATTTCGTGATCGATGAAATTGCATATTCGCAACTCCTCAAATAATCTTCTTAAGCCCAAGAAAGATAGCTTGGGGCATCGGCTTATTGTAACTCTATCGCTGCTCGACGGCAAAACCGAACTCGGCGAATGACCGTTTTTTCGGAATATACGACTTAAAGGGATTTCAGCAAGGAAATCGCGTTGGCGACCTCCTCTTCGGTCCGATTTGTGGGCGGACGGTCGACTATGAACCAGCCTCGGTAGCCCTGCTCTTCAAGAACCCCCAGAATCTCTGGAAATTCGGCCGAGCCTCGGCCAATCTCAACTTCGATGCCTCGCCGCTGTGCCAAGTCCCGTACGGCATCCCGCACGGTTACCGATCGCACCATTGACGCACACCCGCGAATCGACTGGCGATCGTAGAGATCGGCCATGATGAGATTTGCAGGGTTAAAGTGGATTCCCAGCGATCCCGATTGGACTCCGTTCAGCAGCTCGACTAGCCGATCGGTAGGCTCAGAACCGGTCTCGGCTGACAGGATTGCCCCGACACGCTCGCCGTGCCTAGCCAGCTCAGTTAGGCTGGCGAGCAATTGAGTGTACGAGGGATGCTCCTTGTCCTCGGGGACATAGCCGATCGAATTAATGACAACGCTGGCACCCAAACTGTAAGCAAAGGCCATCGCTTCTTTGGTAGCGTCCAGTCTGCGGTCCAGTTCGTTAAGGACGTCGTAACCGCGACGCGTGGGAAAACGAATCGCTGCAACCGTCAAATTCAGATCGGTCAGCATTTTCCTAAGCTGCCTACGACCAGTATCGCTAATTTCGCTAGGGCGAACACCATTTCGCGCGTCGATTTCTATCCCACTTGCTCCCAATTTTGCTGCCGTGAGCAAAGCTTTCTTGATCGGTTGGCCAAGGCAGGACAAAGCGACAGCAATTTTTAGTTCGGGCACAATGGACTCTCAAAACTTTCGACAAAACGTGAATTCTGATCCGAGAGCTCTCGGACTGATTGCAACGGTTGAGCGCAATTTAGGGGCACCGCGTCGTGGCTGGAGGGCTCTCCTCCAACAGCTACTCGGCCGCCAACTACTTCTCTGCGCTCTTATTGTTCCGTTTTTTGCCGTGCTGGATAGCCGCCGGGGGAATGCACAGGTCGACGATCGCGTAAGCAACGTATTTTCCTGTGAGTTTAGTCGCGAACAAGACCGAAATGCCGACCGCCAGCCCGATGGGTGGACTCGCAAACGGGATCGCGAGCACCCTTCGTTCATCCGAGCTGGTATCAACGCTCGCGATGTCGAAGCGATGAAAAAGGCTAAGGAGGCCGAAGCCACTCTGGCACGTTTGCATCACGCTTGGACAACAGGCAAGTGGAATCCGACCTACGTACCAGAGATCATCCCGCCAAAGATCTCAGCCATCGTGGATAAGAACATTTTGAACGACTGCTTCGAAGTTCACATGGATGGCGGTGCCTTCGAACTAATTAGCCCGCGCTTCGATATCGATGGCCGCTACGATTACATGCTGGAAGGGGAGCTCGATTGCTATGACTTGGTCTCACACGAAGCGGTAATCGAACTGAGGCTATTTGACCGCGATGGTTCGCAAGTCGGGACCTATAAGACCGCCTCTGTTACGGGGACACAGTCCTGGCGCACAGTGCGGACAAGCCACATCGACACCATCGGTGAAGGCATGTTGCGTGGTGAAATTCACATGATCGTTCAACAGACTGTTAAGCAGTATGGACGCGGTGTTGCTCGTTTTGACAACATTCATTTGCAACGAATGCCAACGCTCACGATCAAGACCAATCTGCCCAATAACATCACGTCGCCAAAGTCCATGGTCGACTTCGCATGTTTCGCTGCTGGTTTATCGACTTCGGTTGTCGAAGTTCAATTGACTGTTACTGACATTGATGGAAAGACGATTCTCCAAGACTCGCAACCGTTACAGCGTCAAGAAGACGCTTCGTTACCTCCACTGGGTCGTTTCACGGCGACTTCGCGCAAGCCAAGCAACAAGGGGCACAGCGAAAAGTCGTATGCCCTGTTTTCAATTCCCTTTGACACTCCCGGACTCTACCGAGTCCATGCGACAGTTGGCAAATCGAATCGCGAAGTCGTTATTGCCGTTATGGAGTCTAGCGTATCAGAAAAATGCCCCTTTGGAATTTCGCTTCCATACTTGCCAGACTCAAGTGATGTTCCCGACGTTATCAGCTTGGCTCAATCGGCGCAACTAGGCTGGCTGAAGCTTCCCATCTGGTACGACGAAACCAATCAAGATGATGCTAAGGCTGCGATCAGTTTGACCAAAGGCCTCAAGAATATAGGCGTGAAAACCATCGGTCGCTTAGATGGTCCGCCAACGTCGCAATACGTGCTGTTTGAAGAAGATCCAAGTCATAATCAAGCGGTTCAGCATTTGCAAAACTCGAAAATCTGGGAGCCCTTGCTCGATCCCGTATTCACACAATTGAACAGCTACCTAGACTTCGTGCAATTGGGTTCCGATACCGACACAAGTTTTATGCACTCACGCAGTGCGACTCCAACAATTGAAAACGTTCGAGCGGTCTTTCAGTATTACTTCCAAGATCCCAAGTTGATCGTGATGTGGGATTGGCTAGTTCCAACCAGTTCCGACGTGGAGAACGAAACAGCCGGAAGCGCGATTAACGCTTTGCACTTCTTCACGGAGGTCCCACTCTCGGCCGCCGAACTCAAGACTTACTCTGTGGCTCAGTCCAAGCAGCGACCAAAGCTTTGGGTTACGATCGAGCCGCTTCGCCGCGCGACCTACTCGTTGCATGAGCGCGTTGAAGATCTCTTGGAGAAGATGATCGCCGTGAAGCAATCGAATGTTCAAGCCGCTTTCTTGACTTCACCGATCGATGATCAAGTTGGCCTGCTAGACGAAGGTCAGATGCCAACGGAGATCCTGGTACCATGGGCCCAAATTGCCGCGGCTATTGGCCCACGCAGTAGTATTGGATCGATTGATCTTCCCAGCGGTAGTCAAAATGTAACCTTTCAAGGACAAAGCCGCGACGTGATGGTGCTGTGGAATAGTCGTCCGGTTGAAGAGCAATTCTATTTTGGCGAAAGCGTGACCGCTCAAGATGTGTGGGGACGAAGCGTTCCAGTCGAGTCGATTCGCCTTCCGAGCGGTAGCGTCGTTCAACGCATTCCAATCGGAAACTGGCCAGTGATTGTCCATGGAGTCGACTGCGATGTCATTCGATGGAGACAGGAATTCCAATTGATGGCCGACCATTTGGCTAGCCACTTGAGCAGCGAAAACAATTTGCCAATGCGAGTTCAAAACACCTTTAGCAAGCGCGCGAAAGGTAGCTTGATTTTGCGATGTGATTCGTTGCTAAAAGGTGGTAAGTCGACTCAACCGCTGGATATAGAAGCTGGCAGAATGGAGAAGCTCAGCTTTCCACTCGAACTGCGCTCCGATGCGTCTGCGGGAACTCACCAAATTGAGTTTCAATTCAAGCTGCAAACGGACAAAGACTATGACTTCTCCGTTTATCGCAGCCTCAACCTCGGACATCCGGATATCGAATTTCGCTGGGACCTGGTGCGACTGTCCGACGAAATCGTCGAAGCCAGAATTGAGCTGGTCAACAAGACACAACAACC
>CAYWNG010000398.1:3614-6464 GCA_964458685.1 uncultured Pirellulaceae bacterium | reverse complement strand
TCTTTCGCTACTGGCAAATAAATGCATTGGATACGGATCTTAAGATTGACCTCAGCGTAAACTCGGGCGATCCATTGTTGGTTCGTAACCGCGTTGGATTGGGGTGGGGCGCAAGCTTGCTCTCGGCACCGCAGGATGGCCAAAACATTGCAGCGAATGTTAGCTGGAACGCAATCACCACGTGGCCAAGCTTTCTTCCGTTAGCTTTGCAGCTCGTTCAGACGGTTTCGGATGTCGATTCCAGTATTTGCAATCGACAAGCAGGTCAAACTTTATCGGATCGACTGCCACCGTTTTCGCAAGCAACATCTGTCAAGTTGCAGCGACCCGATCAGAAAGAGGTCTCCATTGCTGCGGCTCAGACGGATAGCTCGGATCGACTGAGCTGGACCTACTCGGGAACTGAAATGCGCGGTGTCTATCGTACGCTCGAACCTAAAGAAGCACAGAGACAGTTTGCGGTCAACATCGATCCAATACAAAGCTCGCTCAAGTCAATTGACCTACAGGCAATACGACCGCTGATTCAGAGTTCACTTCAGTCCGATTCCGAGATCCAGCGTTCTGAAATCGCGAAGGCATCGAGCAATGACTCCCTGTCGCGCGCGATTCTGATAACACTGATCGTAGTTTTATTGAGCGAGTCGTTGTTGGCTTGGTCGTTAGGGAAGCAAGCACAGTGAATACTTCCTCGACGATCGAATCCAGTCTTCAAGTGAACTGGCCATTACCGCTGGCCTTAGTCCTCGTTTTATACGCGGCGTTTCTGGCATTAGCTGTTTGGCTGTATAGCTCTGAGCGTGGCAATTGCTCGCGCTGGCTTCGCGGAGTCATGGCCGTTCTTCGGTTCTCGCTGTTGGTGCTGGTAGTATGGATGCTTGCTGGTTGGAATTGGCTAAGAGTCCGCACGGAACCGCCTGAGTTAGTGATAGCTGTGGATGTTTCGGAAAGCATGCAGACTAATGACGGAGCTTCAAGTGCTACCGGTGCTGCTTCCGCTGCCAGTAACAGCTCAACGCAAACGACGCGACTTCAACGGGCTCAACAACTGTTGCGCCTGACCGATGCCCAGTTGGCGGATTTGAACTCGCGCTATCATCTTCGATTGTATGCCGTTGCCGATGATGCGTTGCAGGTGAATTCGCAGGTGAATTCGCAGGTCGCAGTAGCTCAAGAAGACCTAGCTAAGCTGACCGATTCTAACGCGCTGGACTTTAAGAAGAACGCCAGTCGGCTTGGCGATAGTTTGTCGCGAATCGTTCAGCGACAAGCGGGGCGAGGCACGGCGGCAATCGTCTTCTTTAGCGATGGTATTACGACGTCGGGAACATCGCTTTCCGATGCAGCCGAACGAGCCCGTCGAGCGGCGATTCCCATTCAAGCGATCACCTTAGGACGCCAGTCGGCTCAGCCTGACCTTCGCGTTACCGATCTGTTGTGCGAAGATCGTGTTTACTTGGGTGATCGCGTGACCATCGATGCCACGATTGCCGCTAGCGAAGTTCAGGATCAGTCGGTGAGCTTGAACTTGCTTGACACGGCAACAAGCAAAGTGCTGGCGCAGAAAACCGTTCGCGTAAGTTCGGCTCAAGGTCAACAGACTGTTCAGCTTGAGTTCATTCCTGACAAGCCAGGGGAGTTGAAGCTGAAGGTCGCCCTCGATCCGCTACCGGGCGAGATCAACATTGCGAACAATGCGATTGAGCATCCGATCGTCGTTGAGAATCGAACCATTAAAGTACTGCTCGTCTTTGGAAACCCGAGCTACGAATTTCGCTTCGTCAAACACTTCTTGGAGCGATCGACTGAAAACAGTGAGAATCGTTCTGCGTCATTCGAATTGAAGAGCGTCTTGCAAGATGGCGACTTGGATTACGTGTTGCAAGATAGTTCGGCGCAACGCTTTGTTCCTAGCGACACATCGGCGCTTGAAGAGTTTGACGCATTTATCTTCGGTCAATTTGAACCCAACATCATTCCGCGCGGCGCGCAACAGGCGATTGTGCGCGCGGTCACGCAAGGCGGTGCGGGTTGCATTTTCGTTGCCGCGGATGGTAGCTTTGTGCAACGCCTTTCGGGGACTCCTTTGGCTAGCCTACTGCCGATCGAAGCCGCAGAGAAATCGGTGATGCACGGGGCGTTTAGCGTGGCTTCTACGAAACTCGGCGAGTCCTCCTTGCCGTTGCAATGGGCCAGCAGCGCTGCCGAGCGATCAGGCATCGGACAGAAGTTGCCGCCGCTTCAATCCATTCTGCGAGTCCAAGGGCTCAAGCCCGGCGCGCAGGTTCTTGCGGAGGCTGTGTCTAAGGCGGACGAGCATAGTCCATTGTTGATTTCGCAGTTCGCTGGTGCTGGTCGAACCGTCCTTCTAGCGACAGATGAGACCTATCGATGGACAGGAGCGTTCGGGTCGGACGCTATCCATCAAACCTTCTGGGGGCAAACGCTGCGCTGGATCTCTCGCGGTAAGCTCAGTTCGCTGAATCAAGCAGAGCTTTTGGTTGAACCCAAGCAATCGGTCGTTGGATCGCCAGTTCGTTTGCGACTTAGACTGCCGACTGGTATTTCATTGCCAGAGTCGGCGACCGTCCGATTGTCATCCAGCGATGGTGGTGTGAGGAGTGAAACACTCGCGAGAATTGCTGGAACATCCAACAGCTATCAGTGCATCTTGAATCAACTGGGAGCTGGAAATTACCGCGCTGTAGTTACATCGCCAACCTTGACCGATCAGCCAGCGGTAGACTTTAGTGTGACGAGTCCGCCGGGCGAGCAAGCCAATTTGCAAGCCGATTCAGCCGCGATGAAGCAGCTTGCCGTTGCTTCTCGAGGAAAGCAATACGACGATTC
>CAYWNG010000398.1:734-3514 GCA_964458685.1 uncultured Pirellulaceae bacterium | reverse complement strand
GTGTATTCCTTTTCCGCCAACTAGCATGAAGCCTAACGATCTGCTGGGCAAGCCAGCAGGATTCAATTTACACCTTCCTTCATCCACTAATCCCCACCAGCTCGTTAGCCTCTGAAACACAAGCACTAAACTCTCCCGCGCGCTGACACTACCTTTAGCGATTGACTTATTCGCGGGGAGTCGCGTGGCGAGTAATGCGAGCCATAAGCGATGAGGGCGAAACGATCTCCGTTTCTTCAGAGCAGCTCCATCAGCCTCTTCAACCACTAATCATCAATGAAGATTGGTGGTATTCAATTCCACTTCATGGTCAATATTTTCTTACCCATGATCTTCTTACCAAGAAATCTCCGTCCACACTTTTTCTTCAGCCCAGAGGGCGACACATGCAACGCTACTTTTCACCACTCAATGTGCTATCTCTCTGTAATCCAAGGCTTGCATCTACTACAATGGGGCTCACGTAGGATCCAGTGTGGAGAATAACATCATCAGCCTGTCCTCCTATGGTATTGTCCCTTTTGTCACAATATCCATGGTTTGACTTTGGATACTAACATCGTTATGCACTAACCGCAGTTTTGGTCAGCATGAGATATCCAAGCCAGCTTACCGCGGATGAAGTTGTTCCGTTTTTCCTACAGCTTGCCCGAGAACTTTTGACACCCCGGTATTGCCTAACGACGTTTTGAATGAGTTTGTCCGATTCTATCGTGAGTGCCGAGTTACCGGAGCACCAATACTCGATGGCTACGATGCGGATACACTCTGCATTGAATGCGGAAACTATTGGAAGGTGATCGCCTTGCAAATTGACGATTTCAGAGGTAGAGGGGATGTCGGTTACCAGTCAGGTGCCAAAGAATTGCAATTGTCGATTCATCGAACTGTCTTCGCTGTTGATGCACTGCCAAAGCATTCACAATTCGGAGACTATGCGTTTGAGATGGACATTACGATGTTTTTTGGGCCGACAAACGATGACGCATCGTTCATCTTGGAAGAGAGTACTATGGAGCAACTTGATCTAAGATTACTGAAATTGTCACGTGATCCGCTTGTGTCAAGACTGTTGGCCCAAACACCTCGGGACAGCAGTGCACACGTTGGCGGTGCGACCTAACGGAAAGACGTGCATAACAAAGGGTTGCAGACGAAGCCCTCGAACAGCCGTTTTGACTTGCGTTGAGTCAATCGCTCGGGATCGCTGAACCCAACCGTTCGTTGAATAAGTCGAAATGACAATTACGAATCCCTATCAACCAACGCCTGCCCTACGTCGCACGCCCAGTACGTGTGAAAATGGTTCGCTTCTTTCCTATCTGATTGCGATTGCTGCAATCTGGATTGCTTTCGTCGCCATAGGTTTGACGCACATTTTCGGAAGCGACTTCACATTTCTTGCGATTGTTCTCGCCGGGGCAACGGCTGGAATTGTTTCGCATCGCATCACACTCTTAATCTCCCGATTCATCGCCGACATTCTCTTGTTACTTCTCCCAATCCTGATTGTCATAATCGCAACAGTCGAGCCCACTCCAACACTGTTAGAAAGACTGGCCGACAAACCGGGGCTTGTGGGAATCGCTTTTGGATTTCTTTGGATTGAAACCATGATTCCAATTGTCTCGATCGTTGGCGTGGCCAAGCTTATTCAGAAAATTCAACGAACAATGCGTTGCAACAGAGTTCTCGATGATAGCGCTCTTACTAAATAGTCAACTACTCGAACCGACTGATGGTTGCCGATTGCCCTCACATCACCTGCATACCTCACCAAGCCAGATATCCAACTATCGAATAGTTTCCTAATGTGACTCACCGAACCGCTATACTCTCCGACATCGAAACGTATCTCGATTATGAAGTCTTCACGCCGGAAGTCCGCGCAGCAGAAATCGCAGACAGAAACTCACGGCTTTTACTGTTTCCAAATGCCGTCCTGCTACAACTAGCCTATCCTGAACTTGATTTTGCAAACCGCTGGTGCTGGAATCAGTTTGGCCCCGCTGATGGCGAGTGCACTCAGAAAGACTCGTATTACCGCATTTGCGAAGTGGATCAACCTCACTCGCATTCCGGCTCATGGATGACCCATTGGCTCGCCAAAACGGACTATGATTTTGGATTCAATGAATGGTATTTTGTAGAGCGAGACGATTACAATCGCTTCCTAGCGTTTTTACCTGAACTAAATGGGGCGAGAAATTTCCCAAACCATGAATCGACTGCACAATCCTCAACAGGTTGCCGATGTTGCGACTGCGCTCGCGATGTGTCACTGCGGAGTCGTTTGCCACCGGTTTTCGCCAAATCGACGAACCCGAACTCAGCGGCGGTTTTGACGAGGACTTTGGATACACATGGGACTACTTCAACGAAGTTCGAGACTTTTGGGTACGGGCTGCGGAGTTGGAGCGATTTGTAATCTTTACTGTGGACCAATAAGGCTGGAGTAGAAAGCGTTCAACCGGAGAATCAATTCATGTCGCCCAATATCAACTTCTATTTGACGGACGATCCATACGGAGAGTTTTCGAACTTCGCATCGTTTCCTATTCAACTCAACGGCAAGATATGGCCAACAACGGAACATTACTTCCAGGCACAAAAATTTGCTGGGACTGAACACGAAGAACAGATTCGAGTTGAACTGTCTCCAATGAAAGCGGCGAGGGAGCGGGCCGCGAGGGAGCGGGCCGCGAGATCTGCTCGCGATAGCGACGATGCTGATGAGTTTCCTGATGATTACTAGAGACCACGAACATCTCTGTTGGGCG
>CAYWNG010000398.1:0-724 GCA_964458685.1 uncultured Pirellulaceae bacterium | reverse complement strand
CTGAACACGAAGAACAGATTCGAGTTGAACTGTCTCCAATGAAAGCGGCGAGGATGGGACGAGATCGTAACCGCCCATTGAGACCGGACTGGGAATCGGTAAAAGACGACGTAATGAGAACTGCACTAATTGCCAAGTTCTCGCAACACCAAGAGCTAAGATCGTTGCTATTGGGCACCGGAGACGCGACGATTGTTGAACACACAGAAAATGACAGTTACTGGGGCGACGGGGGAGATGGGACTGGACGCAATATGCTTGGTATAATGCTCATGGAAATCCGATCCGAGCTACAACGAATGGGATAATAGTCCTAGGCCCGAGAAGGCCGCGACTGCCAAAGCGGACGTTGGCCGCAAGAGATGCCACGAGGGATTTTGCGGTTCGAATGGAGACGCCGCCGCGTGTTGCTGGTTGTTTTTGTTGAAGAAGGGAATGCAATGCCGCTGTTACGCTCAGTGTCTCAGGGAGGCGGAAACGCGTCGTGTCTGTGCGAGCATTACGATCGTTCCGATACGGATGACGACTCATTTGCTGCAGCGAAGACGCGAATGCAGCAGTTGATAATGGGGCTGGATCAACGACTACCGAATACGACCGTTTGGGGACTGACCTCGCACTATCTGCTCAGCTTAAGAGCAACGCCAAAACATAACGACGGTCCATGGTTCGTTTGGATTGACCCGTTCTATCTGTCTTCGTTCCGAATCGCATACCGTCTACC
>CAYWNG010000397.1:0-6507 GCA_964458685.1 uncultured Pirellulaceae bacterium | reverse complement strand
CGCCGGGCAGATAGGCAGCATCCAGCGCCCGTGTCGCGTCGGCGATCGCAGGGAGTTGGGGTCGACTTGAAAGCGCCATTTGTCCGTTGCTAATGATACATCTTTACGATTCAGTTCGCTTCGAAGAGTATTTAAAAGCTGATGATCCGCATCTGTAGTTGATCGAATCTTCTGTGAAAGTTCTTCAAGCCACTGATCGAACAACCATTGACCAGCGGCATTCGTCGTGCCTTGATGATTCAATGCTGAGACCAAGACCAGACCGTTGCCGAGTCGCAATTGAAAAACCAAGCCGTGCGTGCGAGTCTCACGCATGTCGTGGTTATCCCAAAGCACAACCATCGGGTCTACCGAGTCCAAATAGTGCCCCATATTGGCGACGATACGGTCCGCCAAGTCAAAGTGCTGTAGCTCGACCAACATGTTCTGCTCAACGTTCTTAGCTGGTCCGTTGAGCTGGAAGGGCAAGTGCCATCGATCAGTTGCCTTTGGAAGCGAAACAACCGAGCCACGGAGAAACCAATGGGCTTGTAGCGGAAAACTACCCGGCTTGCCGTCGGGAATCATCAAGACGCGACCGCCTCGTTGGATACGATCCAGAAGTGAATTATCGAAGTGACTTGCAAGAATCAGTTGGTTAGCTCGTTGAACATCAACTGCATTCTTAGATTGCTCATTCAAATTCAGCGCGGCAGCTAATGACTTGGCCGAATCGTGAACCACTAAGTCGTATTGCTTGAGTTTGTTTGCTACATTTGGAAAGCTCCAGATCGGCCACGAGTTCTCGATCGTCGCTTGCCCATCAGACTCGTACGTCGCGACAATGTTCCAGCGCTTCGGACCTTCGGCCTGGGGGATCATCAGCGTGAACTCAACCACATTCGCAGTTGTGCTCTGAGTTCCATCTCCAATTTGGACCTGCTTGCCTTCGTCATCGACCAAGGCAATGGAAAACGTACCAGTCGAAGCTTGTTTTGTCAGGTCTTTCAGAATGACCGTAACCAAAGCCTCCGATCCAGCCTGAAAGCTGCGTCGATCGCTTTCGGTCTTTAGGATCAGCATGCGATCCTTTTGAAATTGCCAATCCTCAATCGTCGTCTTGGCTCGTCCATGACTATCGATAAGTCCCATGGATGCTTTGGGGAAGTCGCGAATCACGCTGACCACATAGCCTGCGTTAGGCATTTCGCGATGGAATGTCTCGATTTGAAACTTCCGCATCAACATGCCATAGTGGACTGATTGTTGGTTCATTGCCTCGGGTTCGAATTGGCGATGGTGCTTGCTGGCCAGTTGCTGAATCTGTTGAATCCATCGCTGATTGTCGGCTACTGACCAGGAGCCATGAGCCTTGTCCTCCGCTGCGCGTTGAATTTCCGCCGCGCTAGGGGCAATCCAAGTATCGGCGGCGATGGCTTCACCGAGCGCTAACGGCTTCGTCGCTCGCGATTTCATGTATTCGCGCAGCGAGGCTAGAGTTTTGACCCAAGTGTGATTGTTGCCGTAGGGATGATCGTCGTAAAAATCGTGAACGCGATTCCAAGAGATCCAACTGCTGTCGTCTTCAACGACTGCACCGGGGATCATACTCTTGCACTGATCGTAAAGCGACTGAATCACGGACAGCTCGGCACTCGATCCGGTCTCGCAAGTTAAGCTTCGCAGAACAACGCTGGGATGATTGCGATCGAAAGCAAAGAACTCAGCATACTCTTGCCGCAGTTCCGCTAAGTGTTTCTCATCCAGCTTAGGGTGCCACGTCGGATACTCAACCCAAGCCAACATCCCAAGTTCATCACACAGTTCTAAGTACTTCTTTGGTGGAACGAAGAGACAGAACTTCATGAGGTTGAAGCCCCGCGCTTTGGCGAACTCAATCTCATCTCGCATCCACTTGGGATCGGTCGATGGAGCGAGGCTAGGAGGCGAGTAGCCCCAGTTCAGAACTCCACGCAGGGATACTGGCGTGCCGTTAAGCTTGAACTGTTCGCCGGCAGCTTCAAAGTCTCGCACGCCAAAGACCTGTTCGTACTGATCGACAATTGAGTCTCCGCTGTAGAGCTGGATGCGAAGAGCGTAACGATTAGGATTGCTGGGTGACCAGAGCTTGAGCTCCAGTTGCTCGGGCCATGCGGCTTCGCCAGAGTACAGTAGCGAGTCCTTCAGCATCGCCAGTGCAGGATACGTCTCATCCATCGATTCGCGAGTGAGCTTTGAATCGTTTAGTTGCGTCCAGTTTCTAGGCTGGTTGTCTTGAAGCTCGGAGACAGACAATTCAAAACGCAGTTGTTCGACATCGGCGTTGGCATTGAGAGACGTCGAAACCGGCAATTGCAGTCGCAACGCTTTGCCCTTGGTAGTCGGCTGCACGCTGATTCGGTCTCGAAGCAACCAACTGTGCTCAACGGTCCACAGTTCGACTGGCTGCCAGATGCCACTGAAGTGATTGGTTACGACGGGTAGAAATCCTTGAGTGTTATGTCCAACCTTTTCATCGACGATAACCTTCAGTTCCAAGCGACTGTCTTTCGCAGTTCCATTTTGGCTTGCTTCTCTCACACTTTCAGTAATGTCAACCAGGAAAGGAGTCCAGCCGCCAAGATGTTCGGCGAGTAGCTTGTCATTGAGTAAGAGCTTTGCCTGA
The DNA here is from genome assembly GCA_964458685.1 of uncultured Pirellulaceae bacterium. Lineage (GTDB taxonomy): Bacteria > Planctomycetota > Planctomycetia > Pirellulales > Pirellulaceae > Aureliella. Next base: position 3,863 of record CAYWNG010000397.1, on the reverse strand, counting down.
GTAGCAACAGCCGCGAAGCGAAGGATGGCTCGCTGATTGGGCTTCAAATCCAGAGCAGTGAGTTGAGTCTTGTAGATCGAGATTCCATCGAAGCTCACATCGATCGCATTCTCGACTGTGCTAGGCACGGTGGCCTCGTGAAAGGACTTAGCATTGTCGATGGAAACTTCCCAGTCCTTTAAGATCCTTGGATGATCAGCTAAGCTTGAATCGCATGTTAACGCATGAAGTACAAGTAGTGCAATTGTTGCCGCGAGCATGGCAAAAGCGTTGGCAAGGCAACTTGATCGTAGACTCATGGTAGTCAGCTTCATTCACTAGCGATGTGGCGGGAGACTTGGGCGGAGAGGCGTGTTAAGGCCAGCGTGTTAAGGCCAGCGTGTTAAGGCCAGCGTGTTAAGGCAGGGCGTGTTAAGGCAGGGCAGGTTAAGGCAGGGCAGGTTAAGGCAGGGCAGGTTAAGGTCAGGCGGCGGGAATCATTGTGATCTTCGTTGGCAGCGCGAGCCCAAGGATGCTCGTTTTGTCAGCGACAATCATCCTTGGAAAGGTAGTGATGGCCAACCCATCGATTGGTGAATATGTTACAATCAATGGTCTAAGAAGGTTACCTGTCTCAATCCCTCGATTCATTCAACTTTACCATGCAACATTCATCCATTCTCAACCCTCCACAACGCGTGCTCATGGGGCCTGGGCCAAGCGACGTATCGGCGCGAATTCTGCGAGCCATGTCGGCTCCGACACTGGGCCACTTAGATCCTGAGTATCTACGTATCATGGATGAAACGCGAGCGATGTTGCGCGAGGTTTTTCAGACTCGCAATGAAATGACATTGGCCATTTCAGGTACTGGAAGCGCTGGAATGGAGGCTTGCGTTTGCAATCTTATCGAGCCCGGTGATGAAGCCATTGTCTGTGTTAATGGTGTCTTCGGTGGTCGCATGAAAGATGTGGCCGAGCGATATGGCGCGAAGGTGCATGCGGTCGAAGCGGCTTGGGGACGCGGGATTGATCCCGATCAGATCGCTCAAGCTTTGAAGCAGTTTCCTGCAACGAAAGTGGTTGGGATTGTTCATGCTGAAACCAGCACCGGCGAACACCAACCGTTGGAAGAGATCTGCGAGATAGTTCAAAAGCATGGCGCGTTGTTGATTGTCGATGCCGTGACGAGTCTAGGTGGGATAGACGTCCCCGTAGATCGCTTGAAGATCGACGCTTGCTACAGTGGGACTCAGAAGTGCTTGGGATGCCCTCCTGGTTTATCGCCCGTGACGCTTTCCCCGAAGGCTCTTGAGCGACTGGATGCGCGGAAGACCAAAGTGGCTAGCTGGTACTTGGATATGACCATGCTGCGCAGCTACTGGGGATCGGATCGCGTCTATCATCACACTGCGCCGATCAACATGACTTATGCACTGCGAGAAGCCTTGCAAGTGGTGCTCGAAGAGGGACTGCCTCAGCGGATTGCCCGTCACGAGCTGAACCATCGCATGCTGCGAGCCGGACTGGAAGCGATGGGACTTGGTTATGTTCCAGAGCATACGCTAACGACTTTGAACGCTGTTCAGATTCCCGAAGGCGTCGAAGATCTAGCCGTCCGACGTAAGCTGCTGCAAGAGTACAACATTGAGATCGGCGCTGGCTTGGGGCCATTCAAGGGTAAGGTTTGGCGCGTGGGCTTGATGGGAAGCAGTAGTACAAAGCAAAACGTCATGCTAGTTCTCACGGCTCTAGGTGAAATCCTTTACCAGCTCGGTAAGTTGTCCGACCCTGGCATTGGGCTCTCTGCGGCCAGCGATGTTCAATCGACTGTAGGGGCTAGTTAGTACGATGAGCTTAACCGCTGCAGAGATATTGGATCAGCTTCGAGACATTCTTCCCGAAGATCGATTGCAGAGTGACGCTTGCGCGCTGGCTGCATTCCAAAGCGATGGCCTGACAGCGTTTGCCGTGAAGCCTAAGGCTGTCGTCGTGCCGCGTACTGTCGACGAAGTGGTCGCCACCGTACGTTGGTGCCATGATAACTCGATTCCGATGGTCGCTCGCGGTAGCGGGACAAGTCTTTCGGGAGGCTCGTTGCCTCACGCCGATGGAATTGTCATCAGCCTGCATCGTTTGAATCGCATTCTGCACGTCGACCTGGAGAATCGCTGGGCGGTAGTTGAACCCGGCGTGATCAATTCTAAGCTCTCTGCCGAAGTCGCTCATGCGGGACTGCACTACGCACCCGATCCGAGCAGCCAACAAGTCTGCACGATTGGCGGCAACGTGGCGTTCAACTCGGGCGGAGCACACTGCCTAAAGTATGGCATGACCAGCAACCACATCTTGGCAATGAAGATTGTGTTGGGCGATGGAGAGCTTATCGAAGTCGGTCATCCCGGCGGCGAGTCGATTGGACCGGATATGGTCGGACTGATGGTTGGCGGCGAAGGCCTGTTGGGAATCGTCGTCGAAATCACCGTTCGCTTGATGCCTAAGCCCGAAAGTTTTCACACAGTTCTGGCCGGCTACTCGACGCTTGTCGATGCCGGTGAAGCCGTAGCGCAGATTATCGCCAGCGGCTTGCTGCCAGCAGCGATTGAGATCATGGACCCGCTAAGCATGCGAGCGGCGACGGCGGCCGTGGGTGCGAAGTATCCGTGTAACGTAGAGGCAGTGCTGATCGTCGAATTGGATGGAAGCGCCGATGCCGTTGCGGCTGAAAAAGTCATCCTGGACGATCTGCTGGCCAAGAGCGGTTCGACGGCAATTCAAGTAGCGCAATCAGCCGCTGAACGCGCGACCATCTGGAAGGGCCGTAAGAGCGTCTTTTCTGCAGTCGGCCGACTGAGCCCAGACTTTATCGTCCAAGATGGCGTGGTTCCGCGAAGCAAGCTAGGTTTCGCGCTCACGCAAATTCAACGACTGGGCCGTGAGGCGGGTATCGAAGTCGCCAATGTGTTCCACGCTGGCGATGGTAATTTACACCCGCTGATTTTGTTCGATGGAAATCAACACGGAAAGTTGCATGCTGCCGAAGAGCTAGCCGCTAAGATCGTCAATTTGTGTATCGAGCTGGGCGGTTCGATCACCGGTGAACATGGCGTAGGCATGGAAAAGCGGCAGTTCCTCGCCGGAATGTTCTCTGAGGATTCGATCGAGTGCATGAAGCGCATCCGACTGGCTTGTGACCCACACGAGATTTCAAATCCCGGTAAAATGTTCCCCGCCGCCGAGGCCGCGTCGTTGTCGATGTACGGCTTGCATCCGTTGGAAAAGCAAGGCATCGCCAGCCGCATGTAGCCTCGCGGCGGCTGGTCTCCAGTATTCCAAAGCAGGATCTCGTGAAACTTCGCGTCCCCAATGACTTGGCGAAGGTTTACTCTTCCATTGCTTACCTAAACAACCTGCCGTTACACTACTCCACATCTACCTCAAACCAACTTCTCCCTGAGTCTTTTCATGAATCAAACAACCGCAGCAGGGCACTATATTACGCTTGAAGTCTTGAAGCAGTTGAAAGCCAGCAACAAGCCTATCAAGCTTGCCGATTCCACCGGTGCGAAACTCTCTACAGCGGATGTTCTCGTACGAACTCTGGCGTTGCGTCGTTATTTGCTTCGAGAAGTGATTGGAGAGGATGAGCCGCGTGTGGGAGTTTTCTTGCCTCCTACCGTGCCCTCAGTCGTCACGAATCTTGCTCTGACCTTGGCTGGGCGAGTGTGCGTCAACCTGAACTACACCGCTAGCTCGGCCCAGTTGAAGCAGTGCTGCGAATTGGCTGGTCTAAAGCATGTGATCACCAGTCGCAAGTTCGTTGAAAAGGTTGGCTTAGACGTTGGTGCTCCGCAAGTCTTCCTGGAAGACATTCGTGATGGTAT
>CAYWNG010000396.1:1164-6513 GCA_964458685.1 uncultured Pirellulaceae bacterium | reverse complement strand
CAACCGAAGCCATTGCACAAGGAGTTCAAATGAATGCGCATCGCTCGTCCGAAATCGGGAATACCAACTTCTTTGAGCCCTGGGCTGGAGTGCGCGAGAACTTGACTTCCGTAGCAGATCGCCCAGAATCCAAAGACAATCTCTGGGGGATTCATGCCTGGCGGTGGCTGCAATTCGCCTGATTCAACCCCTGCCTGGACTATCGTAGAGACCAACCCAATACAGCTAGTCTCGTACTCGCGGATCGTGTTTTGGCGATGTTCGGAGGTCTTGTCCCAGATATTGACTTGTCGCAGAAGTTGTTCGATGCGGAAGTCGTCGAAGCAATTCGAAACAAAGAACTCGCAGGCCGCACCAACGCACGCTAAGCGATGCCGCGATCCGCCGGATTGTTCTACAGCTTTGGCGAAGAGAGCGCGTCGCAGCTTCATCCCTTGGACCGCCAGCGCCAGAACGATCTCTTCTTTGTTGGGAAAGTGGTTGTAGATCGTCCCTTTGGCGTACTCCATCTGGGCCGCCACGCGGTCCATGCTGAGTGCCTGAAAACCGTCTTCGAGCAGGATTGGGCGAGCCACCGAGAGTATTTCCCTCGCTCTACGCTCCATTTCCCGTTGTTTTCGAGTTAATTGAACCATGATGTCAAATTATGACACGCCGTCAAAAAATGTCAAGGCGTTTACTTCAGGGGTTTTGTGTAAAGCTTGGCAATTCCCGGGGGCAATTCCGGGGGGCCTCGCTCTGAAAGGCTAGGGCAGCGAGCCGCGAAGGGCGTGGCTTCGTTGGACGATTGGTCTTAGCTTTCGCTAGCATCAGAGGTCCCATTCCCATCAGTTCATGCCTCGGTGCGCTTCGGCTAACAACTTCTGAGCCGGCCATTCGAGTCACTCGAGTCACCCTGCTCCCCCTGGCACCCTTACGCTACTAACCCATCTGATTGAAACTCTTGGACCTGAAGCCCATAATCCATACGACTTTCGTACCAAACGTAACGAATCCATACGCTCGTTCTTTACTTGAGGCACAGATGACAAGTTCGAAATCGCCCATCTTTAAATCACCAGGTGAAGACGCCGAAATGCAGCAGGCCGCTGCCCAAGCGCGTCAAAACTTTCGCTACTTCTGGCGAGAGATGGCGTGGGAGCAACGTCGTATCATTCCAGGATTGGAGTTGGCAGGCGTGAAGGCCTCGTTCTCTGATCCACCGGAGGTACGATCCAGGAATCCGGAAGCTCTAGAGGTTGAACACATGTGGCTCTTGGAGGTTGACTTCGACGGAAGACAGATTCAAGGAACTCTGATCAACTCGCCTCACACCCTAAAGTCGGTGCGCGAGGGAGATCGGGTCACAATTCCCGGAAAACAGTTGTTTGACTGGATGTATGTGCTCGCCGGAAACGTCTACGGCGGGTTTACTGTCGATCTGATGCGTTCACGGATGTCGAAGTCCGAGCGAATGCAGCACGACAAAGCCTGGGGCTATGATTTCGGCGAAGTTGGAATCGTGAACTTGGTTCCTCCGGATTACATCGGCGATCCTGTCAACAAGAAGAAAGGCCTATTCTCGTTTCTGGGCAGTGCCAAGTCGACACCGCAAGACTATGCCAAGGTGGCGGCAGCCGAGCACCCGATGTCGGTGAACATGCGCCAATCGCTCGACCAAGCCCTAAGCAAGAATCCAGAGATGCTTCACCAAGCCGATGATCGAGGTTATACCTTCATCCACCAACTGTCGCTGGCCGGTTCGCTCGATGGCGTCGATGTCTGCCTTAAGCATGGTGCCGATCCCAAGGCGGCCGCTCCTAATGGAATGACTCCTTACGCTTTGGCAAAGTGCTTGGGCTGGAAGCGAGTCATGGAGCGGCTTCAACAAGCAGGAGCAGCATAACGTTGCTCATCGAGATGAACTACTCAATTCGCGACTTAATGGGACTGTCAGTTTTTGCAGCGTTGATGGTTGCTCCGAATTTCTTTGTCACGATGTGCGTCATCTCCGCATCGCTGACAGCCTTTGCAATCGCGTCTCTTGCGTTCGTTCAGTCTACGTTTCGAGGCTTGACTCGATCACAAACCTCCAACGAGCGATTTCGACTCCTGGCGCCGTTCGCAGTCCTGTTCATTTGTTGCATAGCTTGGCCGCTTATCCTGCGAATCTTCATAGGTCTCCCCTCGGATCAAGAGACAAAGATCCGATCGACCATGCTGATGTCAGTTGTAGCTTCTTCTATTCCCTCCTTCTAATCATCGATCTAAAGCGACGCATGCTTAATGATTGGACGGTAGGAATTTGCTGTTACACCGCTTCTGCTGGAAGCCTATTCGCTGGAACCATAGTTGCATTACTTCAAAACTTCAGCAGTAAATCGTCGCTTGGACTATTCCAAAGTTCTGGCGATTTGCAGATCGGAGTTCGAATTGCTTTAGTCTGTGGTATGCTTGCGGTCGTAACGCTCATCTGGAAAGCAACTAGCAAGAGTGATAAAGACGGGATCTCATAACATTTGTGCTTTATCGGATTTGAATAGTAGGAGATTGAAATGCGGTGGAATCGAGTTGTAGTCATGGTGCTGATAGTCTGCATCGTCAACACGTTGAACGCTCAGCAAGACTCGATGGAGTTGCTTGACGACAGTTTCATGCTGAAAGATTCAATAGCCTTCGAGCATCAGCGAGATAGTACTGACTTCGATAATAGTGCTCGTGATAAAGAGAAACCACCTTATCAATCGATCACCTTAGCGCATACCAACTCATTGCTATATTTCGAGGGCTATGAGGTCACATTCTCTGCTGATGGAACGGTGAAATACCGAGGATCAAACCGCGCGAAATTGGCAGGCGAGAAACAACTCAAAATTCACGCTAGGGACTACATGAGACTCTGTCGTGCTGTTCGGCGACTTGAGCTTGATAAGGATGTTCAGCCACCATCAGGAGTGGTTTGGGATTCGCCAGTGACCATTGTGCGGACCAAGCTTAAAGACGGTTCAAAAATCACTGTTGGCAACAAGGGTGATTACGATCGGATCGAGTTCGAACTTTTGAGAGCCTACGTCGAAAAGCTACTTAAGCAGGCCAACGACCAAGCCAAGTAGAGTTCTCTTCTTGCTTGAAATGAGGGCCTTTGCGGGCACTAGCGCTCGCGGGTCAAAATAGATCTCCCAAGTTGATCGCTCAATCGTTGTGTAATGTCGTGAGATTTCAACCCGCTTCCCAACAGCGGCTACTTCGCAGGCTGATACTAAGCCAACAACACAATAGCATTCACCAATGTTGCATGTGCCATCGAGCAACTCTAAAATGCGTAATGGAAACCATGTCGACATAGCAGTCCCACCCAACCGTCGACAAACAAAGCGCATTTTATCTGTCGGCAAGCAGACAAAGCATCGTAGCGTAAGGCTCTTCCCTCGCCTCACTTCGCATAGAACGAAATTCGTCATCCAAGCAAAAGAATCAGAAGACAAAGCCGATGCAAACTAATCAAGATAACTGGGAAGCTTCCTCTACCACACATGGCTTTTGGCGAACCCGCACAAAGACTCAATCCTTTGGAGAACTTTGCGTCCTGATTAACTCGACTTCAGATCGCTCATCGCTCGTCTGCTACCCAAAAACAGTTAGACGCCATATCGACGCCATATCAGCACTCAATAATTTACCGCAAAGCAAACACGACGAATTGTTGGCTTTAGTTGCTGATCAGTATGGTACGGGCCTCGAAGAGCTTGAATGTGAATTCGATCTTGCAGAAATCCCTTTGATCGATCAGTCAACAAACACATATTTTTGCATAGAATGCGACGCACCGGATTACGAGCACCGTCTAACTGTTCTCTTTCGGGGAGACGAAATTCTGGGTATCGTTGATCGGGATGCAGCATCCGAGATTTTTCAATGGGATTCGATTGACGAAATCGAGGCGCTAGTGTGGGACCATAACGACTTAGACGTTGACGAAAATTGACGGGTCATCAAACTTCGGATGAGATAATGGGCTTCACCAGGGACGATTGATGGAAACAGAAGTAGAACTTGAGTTAGTAGCGTCCAAGCACTACGGAAACGCTGTTCTCGATGAGCTTACAAAACGCGGAAAACGTTATACGAATCTCTCGTATGCGGAGCACCAGGAATTGAAGGCTGCAAAGACAATGGAGGAGCTTCAGCTTTTTCTTACGAAGAACATGCCAGGAATCGAATGTTCGAGCCAGAACATCTCGCAGATCGTTTCCTCAATGGAAGAGTTTTGGTCAAAACGTGAGATCAAGAGTGGAATATGGCAGGGACTGCTCTGCTCCGAGATCAGCATTGTCTGCCTTGTACTTGCTTCACCGTTTCTGTTGATTCGACTCTGTTATCGCCGATTTCGAGGACGAATTCCGGAAAACGTTCCCCGGAAAGACGATCGGCATCATTCTTGAAAACTAGAACATGACTCTTTGTGTCCAAACTTCGACCATGTGCCAAGTCCAGTCCTCAAGCTCTGTCATACCACGCGGGCGCTCTTAGGCACGTAACCAACTTAATGACCAGCTATTCCTTCCTAATACATCCCAAAGAATCGTTGCGACCCCAGTTAATGATCGGCTACACTAATCTCTGCTTAAAGCGACTCTTGAACCGCTGGCGCTAGTCTCGCTATCGGATAGTTCGGGAGCTGTCGCCTGATGCCCAGCGGTCTACCTCAATATTTCTGCGCACCGGAAGCATCGAACTGAATGGAACACAACTGACGAGCCAACGGTTTGGCTAGCAGTGGTTTTTGGAGAGACATCCGCCACATGATGACTGCTACCGCGATTTACCTGGGCATCGCTCTCGTGATGAGCCTTGCTTGCTTTGCTACTTATGGCTGGGATAAGCGGAGTGCAGCCAATGGAAGTCGCCGAGTGCCGGAACAGACCTTGCACTTTTTGGCGTTGCTGGGAGGTTGGCCGGGTGCGTTGCTTGGGCAGCGACACTTCCGGCATAAGACAAAGAAACTCTCGTTCCTGATCATCTTCTGGTGCGTCGTTATACTGCACGTTGCAATAGTAGGGACAGCGGCGTATTTGTTCGTTGGCTCGAGCAATCTGTAAAGTCTCTTTGTCGCCACGGTTGAAGGTCAAGTGGTGTGTATGGGCTCTGGTATCATCTCTTTGCATCCAGACAAACCAAGGTCGATGTTCCTCAATGAGTTCGCCGTGGTTGCTCGCCACCACTGCTAGGGACTTGTAACGTAAGCGTATTTCGGCACCTCTCAAGTGAGGAAACCGCGCGAGCTACCGTCGCCAACACCGCCACCACCGCTACCATACCGTCGCCAACGTAGCTACCGTCGCCAGACGGTAGATTGACCAAAGGGCGTGC
>CAYWNG010000396.1:0-1064 GCA_964458685.1 uncultured Pirellulaceae bacterium | reverse complement strand
TACCGTCGCCAACGTAGCTACCGTCGCCAGACGGTAGATTGACCAAAGGGCGTGCTAAAGCCTGGGTTGCAATCAAAGTTGTCGGAGGTTCTGCATCTCGTCGTGGATTCCGATTCGAGTTCTCGCACCAAGTTAATGAACAGAGTCCATCTTCGGACCTGCCATAAACCGTAACGCTAGCTGGCCGCAGGATGAACGACAGTCGGAGATCGAAGTGCCCACTCATCAGCCGCCGAGCTTGCTGTTGATGTAAGTACCGACGCTATCGACGACTTGGGTTTACGGCTCGATTCGCCCGCCTTCTTCGTGTTCCTCAAGTTTTGCCAAAGGTGAAGCAACATCGGAATCCACCGACCAGCGGCGTGCATATTCCAGAATTGCATCTACCGATTGCTCTTCAAATACACCAGGGATTTGCCAAATCAAATGCTCAGGCGAATCATCGTCCAGAAGGAAGAAAACGTTGCCCTCCGTTCTGCGGAACTCACGAGAACCGAAAACCACGGTCTCGTCCGTGCGATTCCAAGCGACGTTGTAGTCGAAGGAACCGTTTGCGCCATGATTCTCGCGTCGGATGGATGTTACGTGCGTCCCACTTTCGCATTCATTCGTAGACGAAGACGATCGGAAGCCTGGACTAAACGCAATCACCGCAAGCAAGAGCTCCTCATTACCCATCTCTTCCTGAGTGTTTCGGGACCCGCTAACCAGAACAAGCTGAGAACATTCCGGCGACAATGCGACAGATCCATGGGAAGAGACAACGTATAGTCCGCGCTGAACATCGCCACATCCTGTCGAGAATAGTAGCAGGCCGCAGAGTATCAAATGTCGATAATTCATGAAAGAGTGAACCAACTCTGATGTCAAGATCCGTGTCATCGGCGACTCCGGTTCACCACTTGGCACGTCACGGGTTTGCTTTTTGCTCTCGCTTCCGACGAACGAATGCAACAGCAGCATTCAGTATAACGGCGGGAACTATGACAATAAAGCAGTTCGCGCAGATTCTGCACTTTAGGGGATCGATTGTTGGTTAGCGATCATGCGGCGAAGTAAAGGAA
>CAYWNG010000395.1:0-6515 GCA_964458685.1 uncultured Pirellulaceae bacterium | reverse complement strand
GGGCAAGCTAGCAGGATTTGAACTGCTCCCGGAAAGGTGCTGCTCGACGCAGCAATCAGAAGTCGCAAGAGGATGAGTGGCGGGAGGATTCTCAATTACCAAAACGCTAGATTACAACAGGCTTTCCGAGCTGGCGACGAACGATGACCCACTGGCCGCTGTGCATCAGCCAATGAGCTGCCTGCAAGTGGAACAACGCTGATCGAGTCGTTGCATACGGAACGCCAGTAGGTGTGTCGAGCGTCTCGTCGGTCTGAAGATCCAGCAGCCTAAGCGTCGCTTGCCGCTGCTGCTGAAAACAGTCCATCAGTGTTTTCTTGTCGAGTAGCTGATCGACTGAAGCAAGTTGTAAATTGGTCGAATCAGAATTAACCATACCTGTACTGGGCTTAGCGTAGATCAGCTCAAACTTCTCGGGCAACTTGGGCATGAAGCTTGAATCAATGCGTCCCATGTGCGTGTGCTCGCTTAGAATCAAGTGGCCAACCTGCCAGTTGATGCTGTTGCACGAAGCATGCGGCTTTAGCAGCAAATCGCTATCGGACAAATCTGCCATGTAGGCTCGTGCGACTAAATCCGCCATCGCTAGCGTCTCACGAATGACTTGCTTACTGTTCATCTGCTGTCTCCGGGTGAGCGACACACCTTAATCTGGGTGTTATGGGTAAAACGAATGCCGACGGCCGAATGGCTCTGGCGGTGTTTATTGCTAAATTCATTCAACGACCGCAAAACCCAATTGGACTACGAAGCTCGCCAATGTGAAGATAGGCAATTGTTCGCTTGCCGATTTTTGAACCTCTGTTGTGAGAGTCGGTCGTTGCGCGGTAAAACTAGCATAGCGAATAGGCTAAAATGCCGACAATGAGATTGTTCACATCTACTTTGTTCAATTCCCAAAGGCGACTGCTAGCGTTGCCATTCCTCTCTTGCCGTAGTCAACTCAATGAATCCAATTGTTGCCGATAGTGATATTGCTCCAAATTGTGGCCTGCTAAGTCTGGATTGCGAAGTCCATCGACATCTGAACTACACTCTTGGCCACACCGCCAAGTCTGCCAGCATGCGATACATCTATCGTGCTTTGGCCATCGCCGTGCGCGATCGATTGATCACCCCATGGAACGCCACCGAGCAACGGATCAAGGTCAAGGCTCCGCGACGCGTCTACTACATGTCGCTCGAGTTCTTGATTGGTCGTTCGCTGACGAACTCCGTCTTCAACATGGAACTGGAGGAGTCGACAGCCGAGGCGCTCAAGCACTTCGGAACAACACTTGAAGAAGTTGCTGAACGCGAGAGCGATGCGGGCTTGGGCAATGGCGGTCTAGGCCGCTTGGCCGCGTGCTTCCTGGATAGCTGTGCGAATCTGCAACTGCCAGTTCGCGGATACGGCATTCGCTACGAGTACGGAATGTTCCATCAGCGCATTGAAAACGGACGCCAAGTCGAAGATCCTGACCACTGGTTGTTGGACGGCAATCCTTGGGAACTCGAGCGCAGCGAGTCGTCGCGTCGCGTGAAGTTCTACGGACGCAGCGAGCTATACTACGACGCGGACGGTGTTCATCATTGCCGGTGGGTCGATACGCAAGACGTGTTGGCAGTGCCTTACGACATGCCCATCCCAGGCTACAAGAATCGAACCGTCAATACACTAAGGCTCTGGAAGGCAGCCGCGACAAATGCGTTTGACTTGAACGAGTTCAACGCGGGTGGATACTCGGAAGCCGTCGCCGCGAAGAACATGGCGGAAAAGATTACGATGGTGCTCTATCCGAACGACTCCAGCGAAAACGGAAAAGAGCTTCGACTCAAGCAGCAATACTTCCTCGTTTCGGCAAGCCTGCAAGATGTGTTGGCCGAGTGGGTCGAGATGCATGGTCGCGATGTCAGCAAGTTTGGTGAGGCTAACTGCTTCCAACTGAATGACACGCACCCAGCCTGTGCCGTGCCGGAACTGATGCGAGTACTGATGGACGAGTACGGTCAAAGCTGGGACTCAGCTTGGGCAATTACGACTCGCTGCATGGCCTACACCAATCACACCCTGTTGCCTGAAGCGCTTGAGCGTTGGTCGGTTGGACTGTTCAGCCGCTTGTTGCCACGCTTGACCGAGATCATTTTCGAGATCAACCGTCGCTTCTTGAAGTTGGTTGAAGAGCGTTGGCCGGGCAATACGCAGATTCGCGATGCCATGTCGATCGTCGAAGGTGGTGACAATCCTCACTTCCGCATGGCCTACTTGGCGATCATCGGCAGCTTCTCAGTCAATGGCGTCGCTCAGTTGCACACAGAACTGCTCAAGTCGGGATTGTTCGCTAACTTCCACGAACTGTGGCCCAACAAGTTCAACAACAAGACGAACGGTGTCACACAACGACGTTGGCTGTCTCACTGCAATCCTCGCCTTCGAAGCCTGATCACATCGGTCATAGGCAGCGATTGGGAAACGGACTTGAACCATCTCGAACACTTGTTGCCCTACGCTGACGACCCAAGCTTCCGCGCGAAGTGGGCCGAAGTCAAGGCTTCCAACAAGCGTCGGTTAGCTCGCTATGTCGAAGAGAACACCGGCGTAGTCTTCCCCGAGAATGCGATCTTTGATGTGCAAGTCAAGCGAATTCACGAATACAAGCGACAACTGCTCAACGTCCTGCATGTCATTCATCTCTACGCGCGGATTGTTCGTGGCGATACCGAAGGCATGGTTCCTCGATGCGTTTTGATCGGTGGTAAGGCCGCTCCTGGCTACTACGTGGCTAAGGTGATTATTAAGCTGATTAATAATGTCGCGGCTGTCGTGAACAACGAACCGCGAGCGGCCGACTTGCTGAAGTTGGTCTTCTTCCCGAACTACCGCGTCTCGGCGATGGAAGTGATCTGCCCTGGAACCGAACTATCCGAGCAGATTTCGACAGCCGGTAAAGAGGCTTCGGGAACTGGAAATATGAAGTTCATGATGAACGGCGCGCTGACCATCGGGACGCTCGACGGTGCCAATATTGAAATCCGCGAGAAAGCTGGCCCAGAGAACTTCTTCCTGTTCGGCCTGAATGCGGCCGAGGTGGCGGAAACACGCATGAGCTACGATCCAAATCGAATCATCGCGGAAGACGCTGACATTCGCTACGTGATGGAACTTCTGGAAAGTGGTCGGTTCAACGCTCACGAGCCCGGAATATTCGATGTGTTGACTCACGGCTTGCGAAGTCCTCACGATCCATGGTTGTCCATCGCTGATCTGCGAAGCTACATCGACACGCAAAAGCAAGTCAACGACGCTTACAAGAATCAGGACAACTGGAATCGCATGAGCATCATCAACTCGGCTTCCAGCGGATGGTTCTCAAGCGACCGGACGATCCAACAGTATGCCGACGAGATTTGGTCGGTACAACGATTGGGTCACCGTTAAAGCTTATGTTATCGGAATCGAAGGATCATCCTGTTGGGAAATATCCAGCAATCCTGTCGATTGTAGTGGCCGAATAATTTCCAGATTCAAAAATACCGGTAGAACTTATTGCACGCATGACCTCTCTCCTTGAAGTTTGACGCTTTAAGTGGAGAGGTGATATTCTTCTGGTGTTTCCGCTTCTAGCTTGATGGGCGAATAGGACATTCATGCCACAGTTTCCACGATCCTCCGGAATACTGCTACACATTACCAGTCTTCCCTCCGAGTACGGCATCGGAGACATGGGTGAACACGCCTATCGCTTTGTAGATTTTCTGGTCGAAGCTGGCCAGCAGATTTGGCAGATCTTGCCGCTGAGTCCAACGATTCAGTGCAATTCTCCTTACAGCAGTTATTCGGCCTTTGCCGGTAGCCCGCTGCTGATCAGTCCCGTAAAGCTACTGAAAGACGGGTTCCTGCGCGAAGAGGATATGCGCGAGTTGGATGAACTGCCCTCGGGTTCGCAAGCCGATTTCGAAGCCGCCTCTGAAATCAAGCGTCAGATGCTGTCGATGGCTTTCGAGCGTTTTCGATTGTCGAAGCAATGCGCGATGATCGACGACTTCGAGGCCTTTTGCACCACGCAACAATGGTGGCTGAACGACTTTGCTCTCTTTGCCTCGCTGATCCGTCACTTCGGAAACGACAATTGGGTCACTTGGGATGAAGGCCTTGTCCTTCGTAACCGCGATACGCTGTCGAAATGGCGGAAGACACTTGAGCGCGAGATTGAACGCGAGCAATTCGCGCAATATCTGTTCTTTAACCAGTGGCAACAGTTGAAGGAATACGCGAACTCACGTGGAGTGCGCATGTTCGGCGACATGCCGATCTTCGTCTCCCATGGCAGCGCGGATGTGTGGGCCAATCAAAGTCTCTTTACCTTGGACGACCGAGGCCGACGAACGGTTGTAGCGGGTGTGCCACCGGACTACTTCTCTGAGACGGGTCAGCTTTGGGGCAATCCGCTCTATCGATGGGACCGACTGGCCGAGACCGACTATCGATGGTGGATTCAGCGCATCCGTGGTGCGTTCCAGATGTTTGACATGCTGCGCATCGATCACTTCCGCGGCTTTGAAGCCTACTGGGAAGTTTCTGCCTCAGCGGAAACAGCCATCGACGGTCAATGGGTGAAAGGTCCCGGTGCCAAGCTGTTCGAATCGGTGCGTCGACAATTGGGCGATCTCTCGATCATTGCCGAAGACTTAGGATTGATTACCGAAGAGGTCCACAAGCTTCGCGATGAATTCGAATTCCCTGGAATGCGAGTTCTCCAATTCGGCTTCGATGACCCCGAAGGCTTCCACCGACCAGACAACTACCCAGCCAATAGCGTCGCTTATACAGGCACGCATGACAACGATACGATCATGGGA
Source organism: uncultured Pirellulaceae bacterium (assembly GCA_964458685.1). Classification (GTDB taxonomy): domain Bacteria; phylum Planctomycetota; class Planctomycetia; order Pirellulales; family Pirellulaceae; genus Aureliella. The sequence goes on along the minus strand of CAYWNG010000395.1, from coordinate 1,676 downwards.
TGGTATCTCGCTCGACAGAAGGCTAAGTCCAAGACCGATTCTCGCGATATTCTCGACCGTTTCCTCAGCGCGGACACGGAAGAGCATTCGGTTCAATGGCAACTGATCAACATGGTCTTCAGTTCAGCTAGCCACACGGCAATTGTTCCATTGCAAGACGCTCTTGGCTTAGGCAATGAGGCACGTATGAACTTGCCTGGACAAGCGATTGGCAATTGGGGATGGCGCGTTCTGCCAGACCAGATGACTGATTCCATTGCCGCTCATCTTCGAATCATCACCGAGCATTCCGGACGATTGCAGCTTGCCGCATATTAGTGTGCTGCGACGCTCCGTCGTCGCTCTTCCTGCGACGCTCCGTCGTCGCATTCTCACAATGATGATTTCTCGACAGAGAAATCATCATTGTCTACAAAGCTTTGATGAAGCCTAGGACAGGAAGAACGACGACGGAGCGTCGTACCACAGCAGAAACGACGGAGGAGCGTCGTACCACACTGCAGAAACGACGGAGGAGCGTCGAAGCACACTGCAGAACGACGGCGGAGCGTCGTGGCACAAAAAGACGAAGAACGACGGCGGAGCGTCGTGGCACACTAGAGCTCGAAGGGCTTGTCAGCTTGTTGATATAATGGCGAGTAGCGGTAGTAGACTTCCAGCGTCATTGCGGCCATGGCTGTGGTGTAAAGCCGACCGCCTTCTTTGCCAAATGGATTCTCAAAGTACCAACTCCCGGCCTCATGTCCTTCGGTTGCTTGAGTTCGAACCAAATAGTCGCGACAACGTGGATTCCAGTTCTCCCAAAAACTGCCGCCAGCGTGGAACAGAGTCAACGTGGCATAGTAACGGAAATAAATGTCCAGTCCGTAGTCGTCGTGCTGGCTGATCTGCTTCATGGCCTCGATGATCGAAGGATCGGTCCAATTGTCACCGAGGAACATTCGCATCAGAACACCGATTGCCGTACAAGTAATCGACTTCTCAGCAGGCTGACGATAGAAGTAGTTCACACCATCTTTGCCCAATTGCGTTCCAAGAAAGTTCTTCGCACGCAGCACAGTTGACGGCTGAACATCTAAGCCTGCCGCAGAAGCACTCTTGAGAGCCATCATCTGCCAACCCGAGATCGTCAAATCGCCGGGTTGCTTCGGTAGGTATCCCCAACCGCCTTGATAACTCTGAGAGCTGGCGATGAAGTTCACCGCCTCCTGGCAAACGCGTTTCAAGTCAGGGTCTTGCGTCAGTTGATAAGCTTCACAAAGCGCGAATGTCGCGATGCCATGATTGTACATGCCGCGCTCGGATTGCGCTAAGAAGCTTGACCCCTGCGGCGTCTCTTCGACAACTTGGCGCAGATAGTACAAGCCTCTGGATACGTTCTGCTGGTACTTGCCTTCGCGATGCGTATAGCCAGCGCCGAGAAATGCTAATAGTGAAAGCCCGGTTGCGGCCGGATCAAATCGATCCTTGCAACCAGGATTGCGGCACTGACCTTTGCACTCGCCCTTGTCGTGAACTAATGACCAAGCTCCACCAGGCGTTTGATGGTTAGCCAACCACTGTAGTGCAGCCTCAACAGCTTGCTCGCTGGCCAGCGTTCCGCCGCGTTGCAAAGCGACCTGTCGACGGCTCTCGGATTTGCGACCCTCAATACCCGTACTTGAGAAGCTTGCTTG
>CAYWNG010000394.1:0-6519 GCA_964458685.1 uncultured Pirellulaceae bacterium | reverse complement strand
GTTGGTGAACCAAGTGGCGATCTGCACGCAGCCAAGCTGATTCGTGGCCTTCAGCAGCACTGGCCGAACGCTCAGTTTTCTGGCTTCGGTGGTCAGCACATGCAGGAAGCTGGGTTTGAATTGCTTTATCCTTTGACTGAGCTAGCCGTGATGGGCTTCGTTGAAGTTCTTCCTAAACTCCGCGAGTTCTTTCGAGTTGCCGACCTTGCTTCGGCTAGCTTTGATCAACAGCGTCCCGACGCGGTTGTCTTGGTGGACTTCCCTGGCTTCAATTGGCATATTGCGAAACGAGCCAAGAAGCGAGGGATTCCGGTCTTCTATTATTTGCCTCCACAACTTTGGGCCTGGGGCCAATGGCGAGTTCGAAAAATGCGCCGAACTGTCGACCATGTGTTGTGCAACTTGCCCTTTGAACAAACTTGGTTTCAAGAGCACGGGGTCAAAGCCGACTATGTTGGCCATCCCTTTTTCGACGAAGTTCAGCAGAAGAAGCTCGACGAACGCTTCTTGCAGCGTTGGTCCGACAGTTCGAAAACGACCGTCGCGGTCCTACCTGGATCGCGATCGCGCGAAGTACGAAATATTTGGCCAATGCAGTTGTCCGTAATTCGACAGTTAGCCGCCAAACATCCACAAGTTCGCTTCCAAGTCGCCGCGCTTAAAGATGCTCACTGTCTTTGGTGCAAACAGCAATTGAACGACAGCGATCGTAAGTTGGACATCAACTTTTTCGTCGGCAAAACGAGCGAAGTCATACAACAGGCCGACTGTGCGTTGGCCAAGTCGGGTTCCGTGAGCTTGGAGTTGATGGCTCGAGGCACGCCTACAGTCGTCGTTTACCATGTGGGCCGAATCTTTTACCAGGTTGCTAAGCGACTGAGCAACTTGAACTCGATCACACTGCCCAATATGTTGGCAGGCGAAAAGGTGATGAGCGAGTATCTTGCGGTTGGCTCATCGACTCAAGCTGCTCAATCTGCCTTAGAGGATCTCGACCGATTGATTTCTGACCCCACCGAAAGACAACGGCAGCGAGAGCGACTTACGCAACTTAGCCAAATACATGCGTCGGGCGGAGCCAGCCAACGAGCCGCATCGCTCATCGCGTCTCTACTACCAACCGTAAGCGGCGGTTCATCGAAATCCAGCGCGGCGTGAATCCCAACCCGCTGCGTCAGCGAGGGATCTATCCCAACCCGCTGCGCTTGCATTGAAGTTACGTTCTTTGTAGACCCGATCGAGAAATCCCGCTCGTGCTCAATGAGATGGTGCTCGAAACCGTGCTCGAAAGACCGGTTTCGAGTACAAGTACTGTCTTCGACTGAGCTCCATTGGCACGCTCTGAGAGACGAGGGCTGTAAGCCTAGAGGGCGTGGTTCAGTCTTGGCTCCGAGCATGCATCGGTTGCACACGAAGAATCCACGCTTATCAGTTCACGCCCGTCAGTTGTTGTCTCGCTACGCTTTGATCAACAACTTCTGAGCGTGCCACCCTACTTCCCGTTGGGCATTCTGCTAGGATATTGCAGTCGTCAAGTAACACAGTTCTGAGCAGCCTGAGTTTGGCCCAGATTGGCTGAACAGGACGAGCGACCGCGATAAATCCGGCTGCATTCGACAAAAGCTGCTCAGAGTTAACTATCTTAAACCGAGGAGAGTTCCGTGAAGCGATTTGCGTTCTTGTTGTTGTGCGTTGTATGCAGTGGCTTGCAAGCTCAGGATACCAAAGCCGAGAAGCCTGCCGAGACAAAGCCCGCTGAGGCCAAAGCGGATGCCAAGCCTGTAACAATGGAGTTGGCTGGTGGGAAGGTTATTCTTAAAGCTCCCGCCGAATGGAAGCAAGTCAAGCCGAAGTTTGACATCATCGCCTACGAATTCAACTATCCTGCCGACGCCAAAGCTGGCGAAGCTCCAGTACGCGTCACCGTTTCTGGTGCAACAGGCGGAATAGAACAGAACATGGAGCGTTGGTATGGACAATTCACACAACCTGATGGCAAGTCCACAAAGGACGTTTCCAAGGTTGAGTCTTTCGAAGCTTCGGGACTCAAGGTCACCTTCGTCTCCATTCCTGGCACATTTGCCGAGATGTCTTTTGGTGGCAAGCCACCCGCGAAGAAAGAAAAGTTCATGATGCTTGGCGGGATCATCGAGACCAAGCAAAACGGACTGTTGTTCGTGAAGCTAACCGGTCCGGAAGCCGACGCTGAAAAGCTTAAAGATGGCTTCGTCAAGATGCTCAAGGAACTGGAAGCCAAGTAGTTCTCTACTGACCTCCGTTCGAATTGAAAATCTCTCAAGGCAGGCTAAGTCGCAACAACTTAGCCTGCCTTTTTTCGTTTGTTCATTGCGTGAATTCGTTTAACGGCGTATGACGGCAAGCCGTAGGCGACTGTGCTACCAGTCAACAATGCACTACGCTACTTTGTTTAACGGCCATTAAACAATCTTCCGCTCGCAAAGGCAACTTGTTGTCTCGGTCAATTACTCTTCTGATAGTAATGTTACGTGATGATCGTCAACTACTCATGATTATTGAGTTCAACATTGCAAGCTCCGGTTTATCTTGCTTGGTCAACTCTAGTACCTAGACCGCAACGCGCCGAATAGACACAAATCGTTGAGTCGCTAACTAGTCTTTCGAAAGGGGCGAGAACGATAACACTAGCAGAGGTTGGGGTTGTTGAGCTAGTTGCGGAAATGGATTTCTCTCGCGTTACCCAGGGAGCGCGGCTACGCCACGACCCTGGGCTGCGGAATGTAACGCCTTCGGCGTAAAGAGGATCGGATAAACGCTCTAACTGAAACTGGACGACAAGACGGTCAGAGCAATTTACTTCGCTGGCATCTTCTTGGGGAGCAGCTTGGCGATCTGATGAACAACTGCAACTACGATGGCTCCAGCAATGATGGCGAAGATCAAGCTTATGAGAGCTTCGACAAGCCACTTGAGAGAACCGGTCGCTTGCAATTTCTGTACTGGCCAATCGATCAGATGGTGCAAGAATCCAAAGCTATTGTGGATGATAATGCCACCACCAACCCACAACATGGCGGCTGTCCCAATGAAGCTTAGGACGGCAAGCAAGATTGGCATGCCATGGATCAGTCCACTGCCGAACTTCTTGACGAACGCATGATTCTTATCGCGAGCCAGATGGAGGCCCAAGTCGTCCGCTTTCAGTATGATCGCGACAAACCCGTAAACTCCTGCAGTTATGAATAATGCAACGCCAATCAAGCTTGAAAGCTGAAGCCAAAATCCGTCTTTCTTCACGACCTCGTAAGCGATGGCCATAATCTCTGCTGAGAGGATAAAGTCGGTGCGAATCGCACTGCCGGTTCGTTCGTTCTCTAGTTGCTCGGGCGTAATGTTCTCAATCTCGACGGGCAACTCCTTAGGGATCGGATGGAAGTAACGGTGGACTGCGTGGTGTAGTTTTTCGTATCCTTCATAACACAAGAAGAGTCCACCGATAGCCAAAAGCGGACTGACTGACCACGGCGCGAACCAGCCCAAAAGCATCACGCCCGGCAGGAGAATAAACAACTTGTTGCGGAGCGAGCCCTTGGCGATTTTCCAGACAATTGGGATTTCTCTTGCAGGAGTGAGGCCAACCACATACTTGGGCGTTACCGCAGCGTCGTCGATAACAACGCCAGCAGCCTTGCTACTTGCCTTGACAGCCTGAGCCGCGACATCGTCAAGTGAGCTTGCAGTGACTTTGGCAATGGCTGCAATATCATCCAGCAATGCGAGTAAGCCTGAACTCATAATCTTCCATTCTGGGTTCGAGTTACCTGGGAGCCACCGTTCCGGGGCATTTCCTCAGCCTCTGGATTGTCCTATACACGCAAAATTTGACAATGCTGACTGGATTCGCTACAGTGAAAACATTAGGGAATTTTAACAGTAATACTTGTCTAGTTGTCTTCCTACCTTTCGGTGACCTCCCAGTTCGGGAAGTCAAAGCTCCTTCTCTCACGGAATTCAGGAAAAGGGCTGTTGCATGCGTCTTCTGATGCTCGTTCCATTTTGTTTGCTATTGAGTCTCGGGCTTTCGTCTACATCTTTACAAGCACAACCACCGGCTAGCACCGAGGAGCCGCGCGATCCCAAAGTCGTGCAAATTGAATCCCTTGCAGAAAAGGCCATGCAAGCCATCAACGAAGGCCGAGCAGATCAAGCTCTGGCCGCTGGCGATGAGGCGTTGAAGGTCAACGACAAATCTATCCTGGCTCACGTCATTCGCGCTCGCGCCTTCAACGCTCGCCGCGATTTTGATAAGGCGTTGGAAGCTGTCGATAAGGCCCTCGAGCAAACGACCCGCGACAAGGATTCGCAGAACTATCGCTCGCAGGCCTTTGCCGTTAAGTCTCATGCGCTTTACGAGCAAGGAAAGTACTTGCCAGCCGTCGACGCTGCTTACCTAGGTACCTTGGAGAAGTTCGATAACCCTGAATGCCACATGAATCGCGGCCGAGCCTATATCGCGCGTCGCGAGTGGGACAAGGCAATCAACAGCTACAATCGCGTCATTAACATTGATGCCAAGTCGGCCGAAGCTTACTGTCACCGCGGCTACGCTTATCTGAACAAAGAGAATTATGGACAAGCGATCAACGACCAGACGAAGGCTATCGAGCTGAACCCGAAGTTGGCGCTAGCCTATCAACGCCGAGCAACGGCGCAGATCGCCAACAAGAAGTTGCCAGAAGCTGTTAAGGATCTTGAGCAAGCACTACAAATGCAGCCAAACTTGGCGGAAGGGCTTTGCGATCGAGCGATCATCATGGCCGCCAATCGCAACGCAGCTCAGGCGGAAGCCGACATCGAAGCCGCTCTGAAGTCGGACCCGCGATGCTTGCGAGCTTATGTGCTTAAGTCGCAACAATTGGTTAATCGTGAGCGATACGACGAAGCATTAATCGCAATCAAGAAAGCGGCTGCCGAAATTCCTGGAGCTGAAGATGTACTCGCCGCCGCTCGCGGTTCTGCCTTGCAAGGGAAGAAGGACTTTGCGGGTGCTGTGAAGGAATTCTCGCGAGTCATTGAACTCGATCCGAAGAACTATCATGCCTACCAAGCTCGTGCCGCCAGCTACAAAAAGCTCGGCCAAGACGAGCTTGCCCTAGCTGACTTTGCCAAGGCTAAGGAGTTCGCTCCGAAAGAGCCCGAGAAGAAGGACTCGAAAAAGAAGAAGGATGATAAGGATAAGGACAAGAATAAAAACGAAGAAAAGCCACCGATGTTCATCGTCACTAACAAGGCGGTGGACAGTCGCCCGCAGGCCGTCGAGGCAGTGAAAAAGATGGCCGCGGAAGTCGATCGATTGGTCAACGTGGGTCACAAGCAACACAATATCAAGCCAAATCCACGAACCACGGACGAGCAGTTCCTGCGTCGTGTCTACTTGGATGTAACCGGAACGATTCCATCCTATCGAGAGACAATGAAGTTTCTCAATTCTAAGGAAGAGGACAAACGAGCTAAGCTGATCGATGAATTGCTTAGCGGTGAAGGCTACGCAAGCCATTTTTACAACTACTGGGCAGATGTGCTTCGTTACAAGGATAACTTGAGCAACGATGTTCGCGGCGAGCCCTTCCGGCAATGGATCAAGCAATCGTTAGCTGAGAACAAGCCATGGAACAAAATGGTTTACGAAATACTGACGGCTGAAGGATTGATTTGGGAGAATCCTGCTACCGGATATTTCCAACGCGACCCCAATATGCCGCTTGATGTGATGAACAACACGATTCGCATCTTCCTCGGAACTCGCATCGGTTGTGCTCAATGTCACGACCATCCCTTCGACCGTTGGTCCCAACGCGAGTTTTACGAGATAGCCGCCTTCACCTACGGAACGCATAACGGCACCTACGGCGGCGACAAGCGTTACTGGCCTGAAGATCCCAACAAGCGATTGCGTGAACAGTACGCATCGATCGTTCAAGAGGAAGAAGATCGTCGCAATAATTCGTACCGCTTCGATCGCATCATCAACGTCAATATGCGGATCGTCAACGATCAAGAACGAAAGATCACGTTGCCCAAGGATTACCAATACGACAACGGTAAGCCTGGCGAAGTCGTACCTCCGAAGACACTTTTTGGCGAAGCTGCTGAGATTAAGCCAGGCGAGACGCCTAGAAAAGCCTTTGCGCGTTGGGTCGTTTCAAAAGAGAACCCACGATTCGCTAAGACTGTCGCAAATCGCTTGTGGAAGCAGGTTTTTGGAGCTGGTCAAATCGAGCCGGTTGATGACTTGATGGATGATTCCCGCGCGGAGAATCCAGCTTTGATGGAATACCTTGAAACCACGATGAAGCGGATCAACTTCAACATGAAGGAGTATCTTCGAGTCTTGTTGAACACGGAAGCTTACCAGCGTCAAAGTAGTTCGATCAGCGTCGCTGGCACCGATCCTTATCGTTTCCCTGGACCAGTAATGCGTCGTATGACAGCCGAACAGGCTTGGGATTCGTTCATCACCTTGGCGGTTGACGACCTTGA
>CAYWNG010000393.1:0-6526 GCA_964458685.1 uncultured Pirellulaceae bacterium | reverse complement strand
CATTCGTCGACTCGAAAGCGTGACGGAACGCTACTTTCGCGGAGCGAAAGGCGACTATCATTCTCGGTTGGCATCGAAGCTGGCAAGCTCTTGCCGATGAACATCGAAGAGCTGCAAGTTAAGGGCTCGGCACTGGTCACTGCCATCGATGATTGTCCTGTCCCAATGCAGCCCCTCTCCCCTTCGTGCCTCAGGGGCGAGGGGAGACAGAGCGGCTGTTAGCGCTAGTGACAACGCGGATTTTCACACACAGATCTGCTTGTAAACCTAGGTCCCCGATCTTTGAATCGTCTCTACGCCTTCGCGACTCTACGCCAAAACTACTCTCCCTTCCCGACGGTTAGTTACGAAATCAAACTCCTGTCGGTTTGGACTTTTGGCACGCGAGTTGCAAAGGTTGAATCGAAGTTCGTTAGAGTTTTGTCACGTTGGCAGAGTTACCTGAAAAGCGCATGAATAGGATCGTCGCACCCCCATCCCTGAGTTTTACTGGTTGCCTGTTGGCGGCGGACCCGCGTTGGGATGATCCGCTGTTCAAGCAGTCGGTCTGCCTAGTCGTCCACCATGGCTCACAAGGGGCCGTTGGCGTGATGCTCAACCGCACCCTGCCGATCGACGCTCAGGCCTTGCTGAAGCAATTTGGCGCCAAGGATGGCGGCGTTGGGCAGAACGCATCGCGACCTCAGCTATTCCTAGGTGGCATACAATCTGGTCCCGTGGTGGCCATGCACCAGCGCAAGGATTTGGCCGAGTACACTTCGGCCGAAGGAGTCTACTTCGCCGCACATGTCGATACGCTGAAACAGTTGGTGCGAGACTCGAACACTCCCTGTCGGATCTTTATCGGACAAGCCGTCTGGGCGCAAGGACAGCTAGAGCAGCAGTTCACGCAAGGCTGTTGGCTGCCGCTGGAAGTGAACTCGCGAGTCGCCTTCGAGACTCCCGATCGCATGTGGGTTGCTGCGCTGCGTCAGGCCGGGAACTGTTTGGTTCAAGCAATGCTAGGCACGGGTTCACCAGGGAATGCTGAGCTCAATTAGGGTCTCAGCGACGAGTGAAGAGATACGCTGCGGCTGCCAAGAAGAATGGAAGAGACGGCGGAGCCGTGAAGACAGTTCGTTCCCAGGCAGAGCCTGGGAACGAGAGCTCAACCCGCAACGACCAAGTGGTGAAACAAAAAAAGCAAGTCGAGCTATCGACTTGCTTTTTTCTTTGGTTCAATTGGTCTGTGTCTGAGCGAGAAGCTTAGACCATTTCCTTAAGCTTCTTCAGAGCACGAATGCGAATACCTACCGAAGCTGGCTTCGGAGCGGCCCATTGCATTTCGCCTGTAGCTGGATTGCGAACTTGTCGCTTTGGCTTGGCTGGCTTTTCAACCGCTACGATCTTGCACAGGTTTGGAATTTGGAAAACGCCAGCACCCTTCTTCCGATCAAGGTGGGTAGCGATTTCTGACGTCAACGCGTCAAAGAACTCTGCAACTTGCTTCTTAGTCAGTCCAGTTCGTTCGGCCAAGCTATTGAAGACTTCCGTCTTTGTAGCAGGCTTCTTCTTGGCTGCGGCTTTCGCCATACTGTCAATCCCTTTCAAAAAGTGGAACACCGAGGAAAAGTTATTGTGTACGAGAGAAACGATTAAAAGCTCCACAGAATAATTTTCAACTAGTGGATCGGGGCAAAACGCTGAAATTCTCCATGTTTTGTTGTGTTTTTCTCATTTTGGGTCACTTTTGCCCTGAAAAAACTTGGAAATCGCAACTCGGACCCTCAAAAAACCCGAAAAAAACTTGAGTTTTCTGAAGCACTTAGGCGAGCAAACAGGCCAACTACCGGGTCAGAATGAGACTGTGAACTGTGGATGGGTGGGATTGGTACCGGAGGGATTGGGGACGTAGGGAAGAACGACAGGGACTGTCGTGGCACATTGAGGGCGAGGAGAGCGACAGGGACTGTCGTGGCACATTGAAGACGTAGGGAAGAGCGACAGGGACTGTCGTAGCACACTGTGGGCAGGGAGAGCGACAGGGACTGTCGTGGCACACTAAAGCAGCGAGCGAGCGTCGCATAAGTGCTTCGCTCGCTCGTTTGTCTTTTCAGAGCTGGGTCTAGCGAACCAACTACGACTTGTTGCTGGCCTTGTTCGATGCCAGGAGGTTCAACAATGGGTTGCCCACAGATCGCTGTAGCGTTGGCGAGATGTCCTTCATCGCTTCATCGACGCTGTTTGCAGAAGGTGATGATGAGGAAGGTGTTGTTGCCGACTGCGATCGACGTGATCCCAACATAGCTTGCAAGAACTGATTAGGCGATGAGCTTACTTGCGAAGCACTATTGCTGATCGGTTGCGTTGTCGCGTTTGAACTCGCCGTGCCTGTAACCGCTGGCGTCGCACTGGATTCACCTTCTGCTCTCAAACCGCTGGAGGTCGAGCCCTGGCCTTCACCGGATGGTGTTCTCGTGTTAGTCGAAGGTGTTGTAGTGTTAGTCGAAGGCGTCGTGGTTGGAGCAGCCAAGTTGAACTTGGTTGAGGCTCCACGCAAGCGAATCAGCGTTGAATCACCCGAGGTTGTTCGTGAAAGCAACGCGTTTGTGAATGGCACTGTTGCTGTCAGATTGGATGCAGTTGCGTTGGCAGCGTTGACAGTCACATTATTGGTATTGATCTGGAAGCTGAGCGATGTCAAATTCGCCCAATCGCCTTGTGGAGCAATCCATTGCGGCGTTCCATTGGACCTCACAACTGCAGTCAGTGACTTGCGGAATGTAGAGCCCAGGAAGTCACGAACATCAACGTGTTGAGCTAGCAGACTTCCTGTGACAACCATGCTGGTCGTAAAGTTGCCGTCATTCTGCGCTGAGTTGACGGTAACGGTTTGCCCTGGGTCGTTCAAGAACGGTAGCGGAGGACGAGTCAGCGTGTAGTTTCCAGGAGCCAAATTGGAAAACTGGAAGCTACCGTTTGCAGTAGAGGTTGCTGTTTGTGTCACCGGTGTACCACTGCTGGAGGTTCCAGCCAGGGTTACAGTCACTTGACTGACGGCTGCAGTTGACGCATTACCAAGCATCACAGTGCCCCCAATCGATCGCGGTGTAAAGCTTTCGACTGTAACAGTAGCGGTGGCCGTTGAAGTTAATCCAGCGGCGTCTCGCATGGTGTAGGTGAAACTAAAGCTGCCTGTGAATGTGCTGGACGGAGGCGTGTAAGTTACCGTCTTGCCATCCGTAGAGATCGCCAGTGTTCCTGAGCCGGTGGGCGGCTGAGTGATCGTTGTGATTGTCTTGGTATCGCTTGTGTCTACGTCCGTATCGTTGACTAGGACATCCAGGCTGCTGGTAGCTGCGGTTGAAAGAACCTTGAGCGAATCGTTGACTGCGGTCGGAGCATCATTGACCGCGGTAACTGTGAAGGTTGCTGTACCAGTTGCAGCACCACCGCCAGTTTCAGTGATGGTGTAAGAGATCGTTTCGGTACCTGAGAAATTTGCTGCTGGCCTGTAGTTCAACTTGCCGTCAACAATCGTTACGGTACTGCCATTGGTTGACGGACGAACATCGCTGAGCGTTAGAGCATTGCCGGCTGTCCTCGGGGTGTCATTAGACTTCACGTCGAACAAAGCGGCTGCCGCATCTTCAACAACCGTAAACGGCTCGCCCAAAACGGTTGGCGGTGGAACAGCAGGACTCACTGTGACTGTCGCAGTTCCAGTGCTTGTACCGCCACGTCCATCGCTGAGCGTATAGGTAAAGGTCTCAGTGCCAGTAAAGCCGGCCCTCGGAGTGTACCTGACAGTCAGGCCACTGGTTCCCAACGCTATCGTGCCGCCAGCCGATCCGGTTCCCACGGCGGTGACGGTTAGAGTCTCGGTGCTTGACTGATCCACGCCCCTGGTATCGTTGGCCAATACGTCCAACGTGTTGAGACTGCTGTCTTGGTTGACGTTAAAGGTATCGTTGGCGGCGACCGGCGGATCGTTGACATCGGTAAGCTGAACTGTGACTGTGGCCGTTTGACGAACGCCTTGAGCATTAGCAACGGTGTACGTAAAGGTTTCGGCACCGTTGACATTAGCTGCTGGAGTGTACAGCAACGATTGACCGCCAGAAGCGATTGTGACTGTGCTGCTCCTGCTGGCCGTCGACACTTCGACAATCGTCAAAGTCACGCCCGATCCTCCTGTATCGTTGCTCAGCACGTTAAGTGTCTGCTGCGTAGCGTCTTCATTGAAGTTGAACACATCGTTGGCAAGTTGGAAGTTAGCGCCAACGGTTATCGACGCCGAGCCAAACTCGATCAAATTAGTAGCCAGTGGACCTGAGCCGCCGTAAAGGGTCGTTTCGTTGAAGACATCGTCAGCGGGATCGAGACGTAGATTCGCATTTCCTGTCGTTAACGCAGTAAAGGTTATCTCCGCGAGGACTCGTTCTTCAGAACCCAGAGGTTCAGTTCCAGCCAATGCACCCAGTTCGTTAATCACTCCGGTTTCAACGGTTCCACTTCTGCTACCTGTGTAAGGCGACACATGCGTAATCGGATTGGTGCTGATGGGGCTGATTACCGTAGAATCAAAGAACAAGTCTGCATACGCAGAAAACGCTCCTTGCGCGGCCGATCCTGATCGGAGATCCGAGAGCAAAATCTGGGCTTTAAATGTCTGACCTGCTTGAATTGAGGTGATCGGTGTTCCATTGCTGGACACAAGATTCAACCGCATCCTGAGCAGTGGATCTTTGATCACATTCAAAGTTAGCGGCTGTTGCGTGACGTTTCCGGCATCATCAGTCAAGACGAGCGTGAAGGTCCGCGCTCCCAACTGGGCCTCCACTGGCGTCCAACTAATGACGCCTGTGGATGCATTGATAGTCATTCCTGCAGGGGCATTGGACAATGCGTACGCTAAGCCTGGGCCTTCCTCTGGATGGTTCAGGTTGAGCGAAAGAGCTGTTCCCACCCTTGCGGTGCTTGGAATTGTGTTAGCAGAAATCTGCGCTGGTGCCGTGCGATCGATGTTGATCGCTAACGCTGACGAAGTTGTCGTCTGTGCGTTAAGCGTTTGCCGAGCCGTCAACGAAAGGTTGCCAGTAAGGCTGGCCGCGTTGACGGTAACCTGTGTCGACGCGCCGCTGGCAGTCGCCGTTCCAACTACCGTTGTCCCGTTGAGAATCTCTACAGTTGCACCCGAGGTCGTTCCAGCAACGTTGAACACAAGGCTTGTGGCATTGGTTAGCCCGTCACTGTTGGATTCGCCCGAGTCGCTTGTTGAGGCCAACGAGAGTGTCAAGGTTGACCCAGCGGTAACGTTCACCGTAACCAACTGTGTATCAGTCGGATCGTTGGTCGTTGTGGTTGCGGACTGCTGAACGGTCGCACGGAATTGTAGCGTTCCCGTGAAGCCAGCCGGTGGAGTCAGCGTAACAACTCCAGTGGCCGAATTGACGTTGAGCGTGTAGTCGGTACTTCCAACTTTGGCAACGCTGTAGGTAACTGGGTTACTTTCCTTGTCTTGGCTGGTCAACGTATAAGTTAGCGATTGACCTGCGGTCGCTTGAAGCGTCGGTATATCATTCAAGAACGGCGCACCGTTATTGGTATCCGCGGCAACTGTAGCGACGAACGATCTAGTAAACTGGCGGCCTTGGTCATCGGTGGCTGTCACGGTAATTGTCGATGTACCCGTTGCTGTTCCCACGGGCTTGAGCACAACAATGCCGTTTTCGGTATCCTGGAATACTGAAACGTCAGTCATCGTCACATTGAACGTTGGCTTACTGGACGAATTGACTGGAACTCGATCAATACCCTCGCGAACGTCATTCCCTTCAACCAGTTGGCCGAAGACTGAGTGATTGAAGTCCAAGAAACGAGTGGCAGTATCAGTAATGAAGAACTGCGAGTTGTTGGTATCGTCAGAACTCTTGGCGAACGACAAGACGCCCGACTGGTTGTGCTGTAGATCCAGATTGAATTGGTCGTCAAAATTTCCTAACGTTGAACCACCAGCGCCAGTACCCTGGGGATCACCACCTTGAATGACGAATCCGGATACAACTCGGTGGAACAGCAAACCATCGTAGAAGTTCTGATTGGCCAGTTCGATCACACGATTGGCAGGTCGCGGTGCTTTGTCTTCGAACAGCTCATACACCATCTGTCCGTAGCCTTCAGTCGTGATTCTCAGACTGCGATTTGTAGGACTGGATATCGAAGCGGCTACGATATTGGGATTGCTGGAGGTAACTGTATAAGTAATGGGGCGGCCGGTTGGGGAATATCCATCCAGAGGAACGTGCAGCGGCGAACCAGTATTCACCGTCCTGTTGCTAAGCTCAGCAAAGTAAACCGATTCCGATTGTGGAATCGCTACACCAGCTCGTTGAGCGATGGTTGCTAGAGTCTGTACGCCTTCCAAACGGGAACCGTCTGGGAACACCCACGTTGGATAGGTTGTAATGTTGTTTTGAGTAGCGACAGAGTTTGGCGTGCGATTCGCGTTGGTCACTTCAACGAATGGAAGATACTGAGCACCATC
>CAYWNG010000392.1:2348-6537 GCA_964458685.1 uncultured Pirellulaceae bacterium | reverse complement strand
TGCCTGGAATTGGAAGAAAGACTGCCGAACGCTTAGCCTTTCACTTGCTTCGTGTGAGTCAGGGAGAAGCGTTGGCGCTTGCCGACTCGATACGCCAAGTTCGTGAAAATGTCCGGTATTGCAGCGTCTGTTACAACTTGGCCGAAGGGCCGCTCTGCGCAGTGTGCTCGGACGGATCGCGTGAACAACATCGGCTGTGTGTCGTCGAGCAGCCGCGAGACTTGATGGCCTTGGAGCAGTCGGGAGCTTATCGCGGGCTATACCATGTGCTGCTGGGACGGATCGCACCGCTAGAGGGAATTGGGCCTGACCAACTAACGATTGATTCCCTGGTGGAAAGAGTCAGGCGAGGCAACTTCACAGAGATCATTATGGCGACCAATCCGACTGTAGAAGGCGATGGATCGGCGTTGTACATCACCAATCAGCTCCACGAATTTCCGATCGAAGTTACTCGTTTGGCTCGTGGAATCACCTCGGGAAGCGTGCTCGAGTACACCAATCGCGAAATTTTGGCCGATGCCATCAGCGGACGCCAGAAAATGTGACGGCTTAGAAATCTTCGCTGGTTGGCAACGAGTGTCATACCGAGTGTTGCAGCGACTTCTCCCAACTTGTTAGCAACTTGTGTGCCCTCAGACCAAATATTCACTGCACAATCGCAGAATCGGTGATAAAATTTATCATCGTGGGCCACAGCAGTATGCGGTCCGGTGTCTAACTAAGATCTAGAAGAAGCCTCCACGTCACTCTGCCCCGACAAGGATAATTCGTCATGCGCATGTCATTTGGAATGGAAGCGCGCCAGGTTCAATCTCAAAAGCTGGCGCCACGGATGATCCAATCCATGGAGATATTGCAGCTTCCGGTGCTGGCACTTCAGGAGCGAGTTGAGCAAGAGCTGACTGAAAATCCGCTGCTGGAGGTTCAAGAAGACGAGCTGCCTCCGCCGGAAGCTGAAGAGGAGAGCGTTGATCCGAACAGCCCGACCGAGGACGAGCGTGAGTTGGTGGTCCGCGATGATCAATCCAATTCGGATGACTTCGAGCGGCTGGCCAACATGGACAACGAGATGCCGCAGAGCTTTGACGACTTTCGTACCAGCACGAACCGCATGCAGGAAGCTCAAGATCGTCAGCATGATTTGATGGCCAACGCTACAGAGCGTCCCGAATCGTTGAACGACTTTCTGATTCATCAACTGTCAGAGTTAGACATCGATTCCGATGTTGAAGAGATCGCACAAAAAATTATCTCGACCTTGGACGCTCGCAACGGCGGCTACTTCAAGTCCAGCTTGCGAGACTTGCTGCCTGCCGAGCATAGCGATGAAGATCTTGCCAAGGCCGAAGAGGCGCTGAGAGTGGTCCAATCGCTTGATCCACGCGGTATTGCCGCTCGCGATTTGCGAGAGTGCTTGCTCAATCAATTGCACGCTGACATGGACTACTACGAAGAGCTTTCCGTGTTGATTCGCGATCACCTTGAGGATTTGGCCGAGAATAGGCTGCCGCTGATCGTCAAGAAGACTGGTTTGGAGATCGAGCGAATTCAATTGGCGAGAAGAGAATTCCACCATCTGAATCCTAAGCCAGGAGCTGCGTTTTTGGAGACTTACGTCCAAGTAGTTTCCCCCGATGTGATTGTCGAGCTTGATGAGGAAGGCAATTACGTTATTCGGCTGGAGGATGATCGCATTCCATCGTTGCGAGTCAGTGAATACTATCGAAGTCGCCTCGCTGATGCCAACGCAACGCAGGAAGAGAAAGATTACATTCGTCGCAAAATTGAATCGGCCAATTGGCTGATTGAAGCCATCGAACAACGACGCGGAACGGTACGTCGAGTTGCCGAGGCGATTGTTTCACGCCAGCGAAGATTCTTGGACGATGGCCCCGAGTTCATTGAACCGCTGAAGATGCAACAGGTTGCAGACGATGTGCAAGTAAGTGCTTCAACGATTAGCCGAGCGGTCGATGATAAGTGGATTCAAACGCCTCGTGGCATCTTTCCATTGCGACGCTTCTTTGTCCATGGAACCCGCAGCGATGATGGTGAAGACATTGCTTGGGAAACGATCAAGATGAAGCTGAACGAAGTGATCGAGAAAGAGAATAAGGAGAATCCATTTAGCGATGACGAATTGGTAGACGAGCTTTCGAAGCTTGGCTTGCCAATCGCTCGCAGAACGATCACAAAGTACCGCAAGAAGTTGGGGATTCCCAGCAGTCGTCAGCGGAAAGACTGGTCAAAAAAGACCAAGTAACACGAGGGATTTGAGTATGGCCCAGCAGGGCTTAGCGGGCGATTAACGGGGGGGGCTTAACGGGCTCGGGCAAGTTTGCCGGGATTCCTCCGAGACGGCTCCTGGCTGGCTCCTGGCTTGCATGTGGTGTTCCTCGCAATGTTTCTCATGTGGCCCGAGTTCTGGTGAAGCCACCCCTAATCTTGCTAAAAAGAAGTTGCGTTGCTGAGAATTAAAGTCTCCGTGTCGCGCAAACAAAATCTTGCGGTTTCTACAGGCAGTTATCTCGGTTTCTTAAGATTTGCTCATTATTCACCGCCTGAGATACGAAATGGGCAAAATCTCTTAATTTCTTGCGAATCTGTTCGTCTTTAACGGGGTTAGTCTGGAGGCCCAGAATTAACACTCGTGACACAATGATTGCAGGATGAGCGAAACCGTGAGACTACTAATTGTCGAAGACGATTCGGTGCGAGCGAACACTTTCTCTAGCTCGTTGTCGGAAGTGGGTTATCACTGCCGCCGCGTTTCTACCGGAGCCGCAGCCATTGAGGCAGCCAAGGCAGATGATTTTCACGTTGTAATTGTCGACCTTTCTCTGACTTCGTCCGTACAGACAATCCAGGCAGTGCGCGAGTATAGTCCCAATGCAAATATCCTTTTGCTATCGCCTCCCAGGACAGATCATCAGCGCAATGCCGCACTAGAAGCTGGCGCGGATGATTTCGTGATGGAACCGTTTGAAATGGGGGAGATGCGAGCGCGTATTGAGGCCGCTTTGATTCGTGGAAAATCCAGGAGCCGATCGCAGCGGTTAGAGCACGGTCCTCTAGTCATGGACATCGTTTCTCGCAAAGTGACTTTCCATGAAAAGGCTCTTTCGCTGACTCCCACAGAATTTCGCATCTTGGGTGTACTGCTGCAATCTCCCGGAAAAGTTGTTAGCCGCCAAATGCTGCATGAGGCCCTGTGGGAATTGGGTTGGGATGGAGTAACCAATGTCATTGAAGTTCACATCAATCGACTGCGCACCAAAATGCGAGCTGTTGCCGATCAGACTGTCATCCGTACGGTTCGCGGTTGTGGCTATGTGATTGACATGCGCAACGCTAGCAGAGTTGGCGTCGAATAAAGATCTTGGGGTCGAGCTAGAACCTCCGGCGGACCCTTTTTCGATATCTGTTGGAGGCGGTCGGAGCGGTCCGTTGGTGTGACTGCCAGTAGCGTTGGTTGCATCGTCGGTACAACCGGTTCAAACCAACCTTCCAAATGCGGCATTTCCCCTTGCCGCTTGACATTTTTCTTGCCAACTCGATTACAATGTTCTTAACGCGATCCGGCCGCACTGGCCATCGCAAAGCATTGGATGCTGCCAGACGGTTGCCAGGATTGGGCGCTCAACTACCAGCGCTTGTTGAAAGTCAATTGTGTCCAACTTCAGATTGACAGCATTGATGATTGCATTTGGCCTCGGTTTTAACCCAGGCTGTGCGCCCCTTTCTCAAAGAGCTCAGACAGCTCAGACCAACGTTGCGGACAGTTCTTTGTTGCAAAGCCAACAGGGACTGGGCGTATCAGCAAATGGCCTTGCTGCTGTTGCACAATCAACCGACAACGCCATCGAGCCTGCCGAATCGGATGTTCTTGTACAAGAACCCACATTGCGTTCAGTGCGCAAGATGGAATTCTCAAGCGGCTCTCGTCAGCCAAAACACCGCAGCAACTTCTTTATGCTTCAAGCATTCAACGAAGCGATCGGTGATGCCTACAAGAGCACTGTTCAATTAGTGCATGATGACGAACAGTGTGCTTTGGGAACAATCGTCGATTCCAATGGATGGATCGTTTCCAAAGCAAGCGAGCTACAGAATCGAACGAGCCTCAAGTGCCTTCTCAATGACGACCGAGAAGTCGAGGCCAAAGTTGTTGGCACCGACGTTGAAA
>CAYWNG010000392.1:0-2338 GCA_964458685.1 uncultured Pirellulaceae bacterium | reverse complement strand
TTGAAATGGACGTTGCGTTGCTAAAGGTATCCGCATCAGACCTTACCGCAGTCCAGTGGGACCTTGCGATTCCCGAGCAAGGTCGATGGTTGGCGACAACCGATTTGCGATCGAGTGTTCCAACTGCAATTGGCGTTGTGAGCGCTGGACCGACGCGAATACCCAACCAGCGAGCCGTGCTTGGAGTATTGCTAGACGAAGATGCCGAAAAGAAGGGAGCTGTCGTTTCGCAAGTTCTCAATGGCAGTGGTGCCCACGACGCAGGAATTCGCGAGCGGGATTACATTCTTTCAGTCGATGGAAAAAGCGTCGATTCGCGGGAGCAATTCCTGAATATGCTCAAGGGCGGCAAAGGTGGTCAGTACTTGACGCTCAAAATTAATCGCGACGAAAACATGATCGAAAAGCAAGTTCGCTTGATGGATCTCTCTACCGAGTTGCTCGACGAGACCGAGATGGAAGTCAACGGCCCGATCAGTGCTCGTTCGACTGGATTTGGTCGTGTCTTCATGCACGACACGGTCATCCTTCCAAATCAATGCGGCGGACCACTTGTAAACTTGGATGGCAAAGTTGTCGGCATCAATATCGCTCGAGCTGGCCGAGTATCAACCTATGCTCTACCGGCCGACACGATTATGCCAATCATCAAACGATTGATGCAGAATACAGCCGTGATCGCCAAGAGTCCCACAGGACGATCGGTATCGACCGATTCCAACTAGATCCCGCCATTTCTTTCAACAGACTCTTTAATTGGAGCAGCGGGACGATTCCTGAACTCTCCCGCGCGCTGTAGTTCATCGTCTAGGGATTCACTAATTCGCGGGAGAGTCGCTTGGCGAGTCCCGCGAGCCAAAGCGGTGAGGGTAAAAAGGGGCCGACCGAAGTGGATCGCATGTAGGTACCGGCTTCCCTGTTTTTACCTTTTTGTTTTTAGGCCTGCGTCCATCATGCCTAGTCAACACCGAATTGCGCGAACGAAGTAGCCTGCGTCAAGGCAACGCCCAGTGCTGTCCTGTAGTTGGCTTCGGCCGGTTTCCGTTTGCCAGCCACGATCTTTCAGCAGGTGTTCGAGCATTTGAGGGCTAGGGATATCACTGTGGCCGGTCCAAAGCAATCGTCCGATGAGCGATGATTCCAGTAGCTGCATACAGCCCGAAAAAAGATCTTCCCAATGATCTGACAGATTCCAAGCCTTGCCACTGGGGCCATGGCCGTAGCTTGGCGGATCAAGAACGATGATGTCGTAGGCATTGCCTCGACGAATCTCTCTGGCGACGAACTTACTAGCGTCCTCGACGATCCAGCGAATGGGATGTCCATCAAGTTTGTTTGCGGCTGCATTCTCGCGAGCCCACGCGACTGCGGGTGCCGATGCATCGACATGCGTGACATGCGCGCCGGCCGCTGCAAGAGCCAAGGTGGAACCGCCCGTGTAAGCAAACAAGTTAAGTGCTCGAACTGGGGTATGGATGGCCTGAGTAGGTTGAGTAGCTTTAGTAGGTTGAGCCACTTGGTCGACCAGCCATCGCCACTGCGCGAGCTGTTCGGGAAAGACGCCTACGTGACCGAAGGGTGTGAGCTTGAGTCGAAGCTCGAGTGATACTCGCGGTGAGTCTTGCCGCAAGAGAAATTCGATAGGCCAGTGCGATGGAAGTTGATGGCTTTCGTCTTGGCTCGGCAAAACTGCGTCAGCCTTGGACCATTGATGGGGATCTCGCCTGATTTGAACGTCTGCTGCTGGGCATGGGCGATCAAGGACTACTGAACCGAACTGTTCAAGTTTTCTGCCTGAACCAAAGTCCAGTAATTGGTAGTGCTTGTTCGCCATGGAAGTGCTTGCGATGCCTCGGCAAGCTAGTTGCTCGCGAATTGCTGTTCGGCTTGGTTGGATTGCCAGGCAACAGCGGTGATCGTTCGAGTGATTTCGAGAAGGTCCGCCGTGTCGGCCAAGAGATTGCCGCGAATGACAAGCACGTTGGCACCATCTACAGTTTGAACAGCAAAGGCTCCATGGACAATTTGTGCATTGTACCGAAGCAGCGCGAGAGCGTGGTTAGTGTCGAACTGACCACAAGTTGCCCAGACGCTAACGATGCGATGTCCGGCTTCGTCAACGCTGGAGAAATCAACGTGGACAACTTGGCGACGCAGTGGCCCCATCGAAATGCCAATCTTCCATTCGAAATCGCCTTCGGTGACTTGCCAAGCGGATTGTTTAGCGACGCTTTGAATCATTTGTTTGACGGTTGCAATTTAATCTCCCGTTGCCGAATTGGTTGTCGCGTTGGTTGCCGCAGGTGTTGTAGCCGTTGGTGCGGAGCTGGCGGCTTGG
>CAYWNG010000391.1:0-6549 GCA_964458685.1 uncultured Pirellulaceae bacterium | reverse complement strand
GTCTATTCCTAGTTAAAGGGGGTAAAATGGGCATTGCTGGCCGCCTAATCGATGGACCCAATGCGTAGGGTCGCTAGAATGAAGACCAACAAGGGATGCTCCTCCTCTCTCGCCCCTAGATAAGGGGGCTTGTGGCCTTGCGGTTGAACATTATGTTTGCCTTCTAGGCGAAATAGGTCGCGGCTAAGTCCTGTATTCCTCCGGGAACTCTATAGAATTTCTACACCAAGCACCTTCGGAGTGGTCAAGTGCAAGTCAATGTATCTGCTCGCCATGGTTCGTTATCAGCCCATGACCAAGAAGTAATCCGCGAGAAAGCGGAAAAAGTACGACGCCTATTTGATCGAGTCAATTCGATTCAGGTGACGGTCGATTTTCAACATCAAGACAAACCTCATGTTGAAATCAACGCATCCGCAGAACACTCGGAAGATTTTGTTGCGTCGGCCGAAGCCAACACTGTGATCAGTGCTTTGGATTCCGCGATCCAAAAAATTGAACAACAACTGCGAAAGCACAAAGAAAAGCTTACAGGGCATCACAAGGGGCCCAGCGCAAAACACATTACTCCTGCTGTCGAAGATTCTGAATAGTCGTTGCTGCGCGTGCTGTAGTTATGCCGCACCCTTCAGCGTCGAAAAGTTTGAACATTCAGTCGCTCACAGTATGGACACCCATGAAAGGTTGATTGATTTATGAAGTTCTCTGATTTTGTTAGCACCCAGTCGATCTGTGCCGAGCTCAGCTCGACAGACAAACCCAGCGTCATCGCTGAATTGGTAGACAGCCTAGTCAAGGCTGGAGAGATCAATGAAAGTGATCGCGATGACATCATCAAAGCGATCATGAAGCGAGAAGATCTCGGCAGTACCGGCATCGGTCGCGGGATTGCTGTGCCTCACACCAAACATGCCAGTGTTCCCAAGTTAGTGGGCACGGTTGGCGTGAGCGTCGACGGCGTCGATTTCGAAAGTCTGGACGGCGAGAAGGTCCAGTTGTTCTTCCTTTTGGTGTCGCCACCTGATCGACCTGGCGACCACTTGCGTGCCTTGGAAAACATTTCCCGGCAATTGCGAGACGAGACATTCTGCCGTTTCTTGAAGCAAAGCAAGAACACAGAAGATATCGTTCAACTCCTGGAAGAAGCCGACAACAATCAGTTCGTATCCTAATTGCCGATGACGTCAAACGTTCAAAAGGTCGTAACAGTTGTAAATCCTTTGGGTTTGCACCTTCGCCCAGCACACGTGCTTTCGAAAGCTGCTGCGCAGTTTGAATGTATGATCGAGATCGAGAAGGACGGCCAGGCTATCGACTGCAAGAGCATCATGAGCATTCTGACACTGGGGGCTCAGCAAGGCACCCAGTTACAGTTGCGGGCCAATGGCCAAGATGCTCAACAGGCAGTTGACGTATTGTCTCACCTTTTTGAGAATGGTTTCGACGAAACGGGCTCGGAAGTCCCAACCGGTCAAACTGGTTGAACCATAACAGTCGCGAAACCTCACATTCACTTGTCCCACCACATCTAATGAAAACACCCACCGCTGCCATGCCAATTGCAACTAGCTGTGCCAGCGATCCGGTGTTCCATCAAACATGCTTGAACTGCAACGTATTGCGGTCTTGCCAGGAGTCGCCATCGGAAAGGTTTTGATTCCAAAACGGGAGAGTTTTGGAATTGATCACTCTCAGATACATTCCTCAGATCGCCTTGTCGAAACTTGCAAACGACCAGCTCCACAGGCTGGCGAGAGGTTTCGTCTCGACTTTGCAGCCTCTTCGGCAAACATCTCAGGATGTTTTGCCTTTTGGATGGCCTCTTCGCCTTCCAAATTCAGTCGACGGCACTCCAACCAGCAATCGCCTTGCTTGGTTGGCTCGGGCTGTTTCGAATTGCTTTACGAAACAGGAGCTCGACGTTGACCGAATCGGTAACTCGCATTCGTATTCACTTCACCAAATGCGGCGATCTGCGCTGGATCAGCCATCGCGATTTGGCTCGAGTTTGGGAACGGCTCTTGCGACGCGCCGATTTAGCCTTCAGCCAAGGCTTCCATCCTAAGCCCAAGATCAGCTTCCCTTCCGCGTTGACTCTCGGAATTGAAGCCTTGGACGAAGTGATGGAGCTGGAGTTGGTTGGCGATCTGGACTTGTTAGATATCAAGCAGCGGATTCAGTTGCAAATGCCTGTGGGCATGGATCTGCTTAGCCTTGAGAAACAGGTCGGAAAGACGCGATTGTTGGGAGCAACTTACTGCATGCACATTCCGCAGGAAGTTGTTCAGGCGACTCAACAACGCATCGATGAAATTTTGGAAGCGGGATCAATTCAAGTCCTGCGTGATGAAAAAACAGTTGAGTGCTCCTGTTCGGACGCTCATTTTGAAATCAAGTTAGAAGGGAATAAGTTAGTTTTCTCAATTCCGGCGGCTGAGTTCGGCACATCCTTGCGTCCGTCCGAGCTGCTACAGCAACTTCACTTGGAGAGTCTGCTATCAGATGGAACATTGCTTAGTCGCACTCACGTTCATCTCGAGCAGAAGACTCCACAACACAGCTCCGTGTCGCGGGTGGCTGCAGATCAATAGTCGTCTTGGCGTTAGTACTCTAACCCAGCGATAGTTTTGCATCCAAGGTCATTCACCAACCCGGACAACCAGCGGCTCCACTTGGAAGCCCGTTGGTTCAAGAGATGTGCACATTGTCGAGACCCGTCAACTGACTGTTAGTCAATCGACCGACGTCAAATGTTCAGGGCTCGTGTTTCGAAACAAAGGGGTGCGCGACACGTTCGCGCCTTAAAGAAGGATTTAGTATGCGTAAAGAAATGTTGGTCAACGTCTCGCAGCCCGAAGAATGTAGGATCGCGATTCTAGAGGACAATGTCCTTGAAGAACTGTACGTCGAGCGTGCGAGTCAAAACAACTTCGCGGGGAACATCTACAAAGGCAAGATCGTCAATCTCGAGCCCAGTATCCAAGCCGCTTTCGTGGACTTTGGTGTTGGACGAAACGGATTCTTGCACATCAGCGATGTCGAACCACAGTACTTCCGTCAAGCTGGCTATGATCCCGAAGAGATCAAGGAGATCATGGACGGTCACGTGCCTGGCGCTGACGTTGATGACGGCGAAGACGAAGCACCTCGCAAGCGTCGCCATAGCACTCGGCCACGCTTCAAGCCGCCCATTCAAGAGATTTTCAAACGAGGCGATGAAGTTCTCGTTCAGGTCATCAAAGAGGGAATTGGTTCCAAAGGACCAACGCTTTCAACCTACATCAGTATTCCAGGTCGCTACCTGGTCTTGATGCCCGCCTTGGGTCGCGTTGGCGTTAGCCGCAAGATCGAGGATGAAAAGCAACGACGCGTACTTCGCCAAACTCTGCTTGAACTCAATCCACCCAAGGGCTTGGGCTTCATTGTTCGAACCGCCGGTCAAGAACGAACGCGACGCGAACTTTCTCGCGATATGGCTTACCTGCTTCGTTTATGGAAGGTGTTGGTCAAGCGCGTTAAGAACACGCCTGGCCCGTGCGACATCTACGAAGAAAGCGATATGATCATTCGCACGATTCGGGATATCTTCTCCGAGGACATCGACACGATTTTGATCGACGAAAAGTCCGCCTATGAACGAGCCAAAGAGTTTTTGAACTTCGTGATGCCCAAGCATGTCGGCCGACTGAAGTTCTACGACAGCCGCGAGCCGTTATTCCACAAGTATGACCTAGAACGCGAGCTAGCCAACATTCAGCGTCGCGTCGTGCCGCTGAAGGGCGGCGGATCGATTGTGATCGATCCGACGGAAGCTCTCGTAGCGATCGACGTCAACAGTGGATCGTTCCGAACCGATGACTCGGCCGAGGAAACTGCCTTCCAATTGAACATGGTCGCTTCGAAAGAGATCGCTCGACAACTGCGACTCCGCGATTTGGGCGGCGTGATCGTCAATGACTTCATCGATATGCGGAAAGACAGTCACCGTCGCAAAGTCGAACGATCCTTGCTGGATGCTCTACGACGCGATCGCGCGCGGACCAAGATTCTTCGGACAAGTCCCTTTGGCTTGATTGAAATGACGCGCCAGCGCGTTCGACCAAGCTTGAAGCGCAGCGTTTACGAGGATTGTCCATGCTGCCAAGGCCGGGGACTTGTAAAGACTTCAGAAAGTATGGCGATCGAAGTTGTTCGCGTGCTGATGATGGCTTGCCAACAGCCTCGAGCGAGTCGCATTACCGTTCGCGTGAATGAAAAGGTCGCAGCATACCTGAACAACCGCAAGCGTCGCGAAGTCATGCAGATGGAAGAGTCCACCGGCGTGGTTGTTCAAATCTTGGGTAGCGAATCGTTGTTCCCCGAGCATTTCGAATGTGATTGCCGCGACGGTGACGGTAATTTGATTCCATTGACGTTTATCAACGAGCCATGATCAAGCAGGCTGTGATCAAGTAACTGTGATCTAGCAACTATGATTAACGGCTCGAGAGCCGCGGAGACTCCATGAAACTACTCGCCGATCGCTGCCTTCAAATTCGTTATTCGAAGATGGCTTATGGCTTGAGCCTGTTAAGCTGCATTGTCCTAACCGCAATGCAGCTTGAGGCACAAGAATCGCGGCAATGGTCGCAGTTTCGAGGACCCAATGGAGTCGGTTACCTACAGAAATGTAGCGTACCTTTGCCGTGGAAAGACTCGGATGTTAAGTGGAAGGTGAATCTGCCTGGTGTTGGTAATGCTTCGCCAGTGATTTGGGGAAAGACTGCCTATCTCGCTAGCGGTGACGCGGCAAGCAAACAGCGACACCTGCAAGCGATCGACCTGTCGACCGGCAAAGAGTTGTGGCGCAAGTCGTTTGCGTTGATCGATCACAAGATGCACTCGAAGAACAACTATGCTTGCGCTTCGCCGTGTGTTGACCAATCAGGCGTGTTCCTTTCCTACGCCGATCCTGAGCAAGTGGTCCTGATTGCCTTAACTCACAGCGGCGAAGTTCGTTGGGAAAAGCTACTGGGCAGCTTTGTTAGTCAACATGGCTTCGGCGCGTCGCCTGTTGTCCACGACGGCACTGTCGTTCTTTGGGTCAGCCAAGATGCGGAGCAGTTGCCCTCCGGACAAGCTCCCGGCGATAGTCGTATCTTGGCTTTTGATGCTCAGACCGGCTCGCAGAAGTGGAGCACCTCTCGCATCGCTACTCGAACCTGCTACGGTACTCCGACCTACTATCAAGCCGATGGAGCGCCTGCGCTACTTTTTGCCAATACTTCCGAAGGCGTCTTCGCGCTGGATTTGGCGACGGGGAAACCACTTTGGAACCGACAAGTCTTCACGCAGCGATCAGTCTCCTGCCCCGTTGTCATTGGCGACACCGTCATTACCACTGAAGGTGCCGGTAATGGCAACAATTTTCTTCACGCGGTTAACTTGAAGGGCGAACACGAAAAGCTGTTTTCGCTGAATCGCAATATTCCATACGTTCCAACACCAGTGGTCAAAGACGATTTGGTCTTCTTGTGGAGCGATAAAGGCATCGTGTCCTGCTTGAAGATGCCAAACAACGAGATCCTCTGGACCGAACGAATTGGTGGTAATGTGTCCAGTTCGCCAGTGGTTGCTGGAGACAAGTTGATCGGCATCGCCGAGGACGGTACCGTGACTGTGTTATCCGCAAGCAGCACCTTCAAAAATCTAGGGACCGTCTCGTTGGGTGAGACAACTCGAGCCACACCGGCTGTTGCTGAAAAGTTCATGCTGATTCGCACCGAGTCCAAGTTGCTGTGCATTGGCGATCCCTCGTAGAAACTCGTGTAAAGAAGTTAGCGCGATGCGAAAACACGGTCCTTGGGGAATTCTCAGTTCCGACACGATGTATCAAGATCCTTGGATCAAAGTTATCCGTGACCAAGTTGTGCGACCGGATGGCAGCAACGGTACCTACGCGACCGTACAACTTAAGTCGGGAGTCTGCGTCGTAGGCCTGGATGACTCGAATCAAGTGCATTTGACCCGCGAGTTTCACTACGCCGTCGGTCGAGTCACGATCGAAGGTGTCAGCGGTGGAATTGAAGATGGCGAATCATCTCGCTTGGCAGCCGAACGTGAGTTGGCTGAAGAGATTGGTTTGAAGGCCGATAGCTGGACTGAGCTGGGAAAGGTTGATCCCTTCACTGCGGCCATCAATTCCACGGTCACGATGTATGTCGCCGAGCAATTGACTGCCGTTCCGACTAATCCCGAAGCAACTGAATTGATTGAACATGTAGTTCTGCCGTTGGATGTTGCGGTACGGATGGTACGCCATGGCGAAATCACGCACTCGCCAACCTGCATTATTCTCCTTGAGTTGGCTTTGCGACAGTTAGAGCCCCAAGATATTTAGAAATACAGACATTTAGCAATCCAGACATTTAGAAACGTCAGATACATGCGTCGTGACTACACAACTCAGACTCGCGATGAGAAGCTCAAAGATGATCTCATTCAGCTCGCACGTTTAGCCATTCGCGAGGATTTGGATCGAGGCTTTGACATCACCACGGTATCGATCGT
>CAYWNG010000390.1:0-6551 GCA_964458685.1 uncultured Pirellulaceae bacterium | reverse complement strand
AGCAAGAATTTCGAGCTTCGCCATTTGAAGCAATTCCAGCTCAAGGCAAATTAGTGGGTTCATCTCGCAAGGCCCCTCAGCTAGATGCAACTCTAGAAAGCAATGCGGCCAACGGAGAGATGAGCTTTCTACTTCTGTTCGTCCGACAACGCTAGAGCACAACAGTCGGACCGCTGGGCTGTTTCGCAGCATATTCTTCAGGGGTATTGGCAATCGCCACCCTAGAGATAACTAGGTTCCGGTTTCAGAGGCGGCATCATCGTCGCGGCTAAAACGCTGACCGTATTTTTTCGAAGCAGCCGTATCCACCACGATATGCCGCTCAGTCGAGACCGCGCTTCAGCCAACTTTTCTACGGGGTGTTGTGAGTGGAGCCTCCATGCTATTACTTTCCGCCTTTATCGTTGCGAAGAGGAACGGGTTTGGCGATCTCTTCCCAAATTTCGCGCTGTTCGCAAGTCAATAACTCAATTGCCTTGACGTAGGCTTCCCTGTGAAACGTAGCGGTGTCACGCTCTAGCTCAAGCGGATCAACATTTTCCTGCCGCGTCACCTTATCCTGAAACGGTTGCAATCGAACTCTGAGTTCGGCTTGAATCGCGGTGATGGACGCTATTTGTTCAGGGGTAAGTTCAAGCGAGTCTCGCACCTCGGGGACGGAGAAGGCTCTGACCATAAGACCCTGAAACGCAATCCTCTTGAATTCTCTCATCTGATCATCAGTGAGAATTGATTTGAGAGGGGCTATCGCTTGCGAAAACGTTACATTGGCCGGATTCACTCTGATTTCGGCTATTTTCGCGAGTTGCTCATCGGTCACGTTTAGCTCTTTTTGAATCGGGGGCAATTGAAGGATCACGATCAGTTGACCTTGACCGATCAGTGTTTCCGTAGTCGCATTTGGACTTTGTGAGGCGAACCAGTTGACGGAAATAAACGCCTGCAACCCCTTTAAACTGGCGATCAACTGATCGTATAGTTTGTTTTGCGATAATCGATTCGCGAAAGTTAAACTAGGGACCAAGAGCAGAAGTGCAACTGCTGTTAGCCCCGCCATTCGCCGTAATCGCCTGCGGTTCAGCCGCTTTTGCGTTCCTACGCTCGCGCTCGCAATGCACAGTTTATCGTTTGTCTCATTCAACCGTTTTGCGCGATTCCTGACTCGTTCCACAGCCTCCGTCGAGACCGAGTCGTTGGCGACTAGCTGGACGGCTCGATCGAAAGCTGCCTCCGAAGCCTCATCAAGACGATTTGTTGACTCGCTATTTGTCATCATGATCCTCGTTCAAAAAAAATAAGAGTGCTTCTTTGAGTCGACAACGTGCCTGGTAGAGCGTTGCAGATACGTTTTCGGGCGTTATTTGTAATGCCATCGCGACCTCCTCGCGTGACAGACCTTCAAGCGAAATCAAGGTGATCACAGCGGCTTGTCGATCCGGCAATTGGGCGATTTGGGCTCGCAGCCACTCTTTCAGCTCGGATTCCTCGAGTGAATCCGAGAGTGAAGATCCAGACTCATTCAGCCTATCCAGACTGACCGTTTCTTTCCGAGTACGTCTTCGATCCAAAGATCTAAGCGTTGCCAGTCGAACAAGTAAACCGGTCCAATCGCGTACAATTTCTCGCTGATGTACTTGGAAGGCTTCTGTGAAAACCTCCTGGGCAACTTCTTCTGCGTCATGTTCGGAACCAAGAATCTTGAAAGCGATCTGAACAATTCGCCTCACATGTGTATCTACGATGTGATTCCAATCGGGCTGTTCCTCATCGGTGGATCTCACAGAGCAATGTCCTAGGCTTAACGATCAAAGCTTGAACCAAATGCAACTATCTACTGGTCGATGTAGTAATCTAAAAAATGAAGAAGAAAATCGACACTTTTCACAAATCGCTGGTAGCCAGAGTGTCCGAACCCTCCAGCGCGTACAAGTCGCCAATAACAGGTTGACTAATTCGCCGGAGGGTCGCGGAGGGTCGCAAGGTGAGTCCCGCAAACATTGCAATCGCCACGTTTTATCTGAGCTTTTTTGTCAGTCGTAGGCCAGCGAGGCGAAAGCTGACCAGGATTAAAGCGGTGGCTAAGCAGAAGGAAAAAATGTACGAAGCTGCCATCGGAACGTCCTCTGTACCGGCTGAGACGCTGTTGCGTGTTTGTTGCTGAATAACGCCAAATATTTGCGGCATCATGACCGATCCCACAACCATCATCGATCCCAACAAGACCAACCATCTTACCCTTTGATGATTGTTCATTATGGCTAGGCATAGCCAGCCGACCACAACCACGTAGGTAAGCCCGAATAGGATCAGTACAACCAAGCTGAGTACTCCAAATACCAATTCTTCAGAGCCCAGATTCCTGAATGTATCGGAGAAGTCAAGACTCTTTCCGACGGCAACCAGAAATCCGATAATCGTAGTGGCAATCAAAATGTACTTGATGCTAATCTGATTGATTTGGCCGCTCTGTGATGACGGCTCGCTTTCGTTGGACTCAACCACATCGCAGCCAATTCCACTTGCAGCTTTGAATGCGAAAAACGGCGTAAAAACTGCTAGCAAGCCGCTCACCGCTCCAATCAAAGCAACTACGATGGGCTCGCCCCCTCGAACGTCCTCCACGATGTAAGTTCCAACACAGACCATCATCGTGCACGAGATACTGATCAACAATGCGAAAGGTAGAGTCCACTTAATTGGTCTTCGTATCAATCCAGCCAATAATCCAATCACAGCAAACTGAGCGCAAAAGCCGCCCATCATGCTAGTGAATACGATGTCCGATAACCACTCCGAGCTTCTGTTTCGCCAGAAGAGTCTTGAGTAGATGCTTGGAGCGGCGATGTTAGCTAAGTTGGCAACGATCAACCACCAAACGCCCTCGTAGATAACTTTACGCCATGTCGTTGCACTTGAGTTTGTTGCTGCTGTCAGAGTTGGCTGCGGTGACTGAGTTGACTGAGGTGACTCGGAGCTTGAATTCAAGCTTGATTCAGAGCTCAGCATTGCTGGCTCAGCAGTCGGTAATCTGCCTTGGCTGCCCTCGTAAGGTAAACCAAGTGCTTTAGCTCTGATGTAGCCGAGCAATGAAAGAAGGCCAGCGTATCGGAAAGTAGGATCGGCATACTTCTCGATGACGTAGAAAGCAAAGTAGTAGGCTCGACTAAAGGCCCAAGCAAACACTGCCAACAGCAGGATCGTTTCCCAGTCACGATTCTTGATCCAAATCAGCCAACCAGCGAGCATCCCTAAGAACAGGAACATCGCACCCTTAGCCCACAACAATCTTGGATCTTTTATATCGGTCATGGGTTGTTTAGTTCCGCTGGATCAACTGTTGCTAGCCAACCGATGTAGGGAAGCCATCCAGCCATCGCCCCATGATGGCCTTGGGGACCTCTTGGCTAAACTTGCAAATGCAGGGAAATCGCAGCTCCGATAATCGTCGTTGCCAATGAAACAAAAGCTCACGAAGCAACCAATTGGAACAGATTTTCGAGCCGCTTGAGGTATTGATCCCCTCCCGTATTGGACAGTAATCGATTCTCGCTTGCAACGCGCTTCGAATGGGTCGCTGTCAAAATTTGGCTTTGCTCAAGCAACGCTGCCATGGCGGCTCGAATTGGATTTAAGTCGAAGTAGGCTGTAAAGACCAACAGCGAAGTCGGGTTATTACGAATCGCATTGAGCTTCCCTTCGATCCAGAGCTTGCATAGTCGATGTCTTTATTTATCGACTAGAACACAACTCAGTTGCGTGGCGTTACCAAATACCAGATAATTTGGCGATTTGGGAGAGGCTCTGGAGTGATACATGTATTTTTGGGAAAAGTGTCTAGTGCGAACCTATCATGGGTTTTGCGAGAACTATGATCGTGGCAGAGAGGACTTGAACTGGTGGATTGAACAAGTTCTCGATTGGAATCTATTGCAGCTCAGCAAAGTCTCGAACGATGGATTGGTTGTGCTCAAAATGGTGACGGACGGTTACGAGAAGGTTCACCAACAAGTTCAGCGAGAAGTTGTCAAACGAAAACTGAGGGGAAGTCAGATTCAACTCGGCAAATTTGTCATGGACTGGCAGCGCAAGTCGATCGATACGTGGTCTCGGATGGCTTGTCTTAACAGAGTGTCAGGAGTCTCGACTCACACGCTGACTGATCTGTCATGTGCCAGCTTAGTTTCCTATTTTTTGCCGTCCTGCTGTCAGTTCTTCTCGCGTTACTATTTGATAGCTCCGCATGCTTGTTATCGTCCGGTTGAGCAGATGATTCGAACGTGCTTTCGAACTTGGGATTTTACCGGAAGACTGCCATTCTCCAGTCGGCTCTTGCAATTAATGCTTGAGAGGCCTGAACGTTCACCGAATCGAATACCGGATTCTTTGCCCGACTGGATGCTGCGAGTTTCAGTCGAGGAGCGAGACTTTCTCACCAAGCTATGGTGGCTAAGCCAAAGAGAGCGGTGTTTGTTATTGGCTTCGGTCAGCGGAGGATTTACGTCCCCTGAGTTGGCCCGGGCACTTTCTTCGATTGCAAAGGCCTATTCCCCAGCCGAAATTGACAGGAAGATGATCGCCGTCTGGGAGAACTTCTTTTTGAGCCTGAGAGGCCGAACTTAGCGAGTTTTGCACATTTTTTCAGATTTTGGATTTTTGGCTACGTAAAATCCAACAATCAGTCGTGATTCAGACAACTGTTGGCCCTACTACCTCGGAAACTGGCTCGATGGACTCACTAGAACGACTCACGGACGAGCAGCTTGCCAGAGCGATGAAAGAAGGCCAGCAGACCTCTGAGGCCAAGGCGGCCTTTGAAGAGCTGTACAACCGACTTGTGGGGCAAGCCGCAGGCCTAGCAAGGCAACGCGGTGCGATTCCCCCAGACGACGAAGTGATTGCGAATCAGGCTATGTTCAAACTTTGGCAACAGATATCGAGGCGACAGATGGAATTGGACCGACCGATTCTGCCTTGGCTGATGACTGTAGTTGCGAATCTTTGCATTGATTTGCATCGGACTCGACGTGGTCATCAACAGCTTGACGAAGCGGTACACCCCTTGGCCATTCACACGGTACTACAGGCGGATTTGAACGAAAATGTGCTCAAGACTCTGGGGCAGCTTAATCCACGATATTCGGATGCTTTGCAGCGACGGCACGTTCAATCGCATTCCATAGCGCAGATTGCCCAGGATTTAGAGCTAGAGGTGAATGCGGTTTACCGGCTACTTGATAATGCACGGGGCGCCTTCAAAGCAACTTGGATATCGCTTGGCTTCGGAAATGACTTCGAGGTTAAGTAAACATAACTTACTGAACTAAAACCACAGGGAACTTGGTCGTGGATAAAGATGAACAAATACGGCAGGAAGCCATTTCTGAACTCGAAGCTTCTATGGGTGGGCGATTTCGCGACGGAGCCGAGTGTCCTTTAGTTTTTGGCCTCTACGCTTTGGCCGATGCCGAACTGCATCATACCGGCCTGCATCAAACCGAACTGCCTGAAAACGCAGATGTTTTACGAGAGCATCTGCAGGTTTGTCCCGTGTGTCATCTGATCTACAGTTCAGCCCTGTCGGCGGATAGTGACGTAGAGCCTCTTCCGGTCGCTCAAGGTAGCAGTCTTCCTGAGTCATCCAATCAGACAAGCATGTTAGATGGCTTGCGAGAGTTGGTAAACGAGCCCAGCCATGATCCCACCGTAAAAACGTCCGACTTCGACAAACTGGTTGTGGTTACACCCGCCTCCAACAGCGATAGTGTTCGTGAAGTTGGATCAGCATTTGCCATGGCACTCAATCGTTCTCAACCGGCTTCAACCACAGATGCGTTGGTGGGCAATCAACTGTTTCAATTCGAAATTCGCCCCGATCAAATCGAAGGTAATCCGACTGGGGGCGTGCCTTCGCAAGTCAGACTGAGAATTAGTGAAACCAGTATTGAGCTTTCGTTGATCGGTTGGAGCTGTCCGACGGGTCAAACGGTTCGAGCCTGCTTGCGAGATGCCTCGAATCGCGAACTTTGCCAGTTGCAGCCAACGACGAATATTGTTGGGAAAACCATCTTGGCGACTGAGATTTTTGATGGCTGGCAAAATGCAGTTAGCTTCGATGTTAGGGTCGACGATGAACAGCAAGGCATACATTGGCAGTTGCGAAATGTGGGAATTCGCTAGGCAAAGGGTGGAGATGATGTTGGACAAGTTTGAATGGTTGCCAAACTTTTGGCGAGAGATTTGTTCCCGTTTGCTTGTAAAACTGGAACCACAGGACCGGGCTGAGTATGAAAACAGGATTGCCTTACTGCATACGCAGATCACGCCAATCATGGATGTTCAGTATTCCGATGGAAGTTGTCATCCGCTGCGGCAGTTTGCGGACCAACTTGTCGACGTATCGGACATCCAAGCTTTGGCAGACCGTCTTGGGCAGAAATTTGAGGAAAGTCACATCCCTTTCACAGCTCTGCTTTGGGCAATTGAATTCGAGATACAGCCTTTGCCCTGCGCCTATTGTGCGTTGCTGCATCAAACTCTGCCTTTACATTACT
>CAYWNG010000389.1:0-6572 GCA_964458685.1 uncultured Pirellulaceae bacterium | reverse complement strand
GCTGCTCTTTTACCTAGTAACTGCTGCCGCGATTGTTGCTGCCTGCTATCGCTACATCGATGTTAAGAGCGACTCAGGCTTTATACAGACGATTGTCGCATCGGCGATTGGTGCCGTAATTGGTGCGATCCTTGGAACGATTGTGCTTTTTCGTCGAAGCTCTCACGTTTGGATTGCACCGATTTTGGGAATCGCCATTGGCTTTGCAGTCGGACCACTCCTTAGAATTCAACTCATTCATTTCCGCTCGCTAATTGGTATTTCGTTTCTTGGCTCTTGGATTCTAGTGGTGCTGATGGCCGTTAGTGCCAGGCTTGATCAACGGCGATCCATTCGAAACTAAGCCCATGAGCCAATCACCAACAACTCACGACAGAATTGATGAACAGATGGTACGTTACGCAGGGACAACGGCAAGTGCGTCCTGTAGTGCATCCACCAGAAAATCGAGCTCGGATGTGGTAATGCAAAGGGGCGGCATGATGACGATGACATTTCCAAGCGGTCGCGTCCAAACGCCTGAGGCCAACATCTTTTGACAGACTTGATGGCCTACGCGTTCGTGCCAAGGAAAACCCTCGTGGGTCTGTCGATTCTGAACCAATTCAACTGCTGCGATGAGTCCTTGAACGCGAATGTTGCCAACGTTGGGATGATCCGCGAGAGAACTCAACTTCTGCTTCAAATACTCAGACTGGCGGCTAACGTTTTCCAGAGTCTTATCTGTCTCTACTAGCTTTAGCGTCGCCAATGCTGCGGCGCTGGCAAGCGGGTTGCCTCCGAAAGTGTGTCCGTGAAAGAACGACTTAGACTGACTGTATTCTCCTAGAAAGGCGTTCCAAACTTCGCGAGTAGTGATCGTCGCGGAGATTGGTAAGTAACCGCCGCTGAGCCCCTTACCGGTGACAAGAAAATCGGGTGACACATCTTCCCACCCGCAAGCCCACATTCGTCCGGTGCGGCCCACGCCAGTTGCAATTTCGTCAGCAATCAATAGCGTTTCGTACTGCTTCGCTAGGGCAGCCAAGCCTTTCAAGAATCCTGGCGGATGCATTACCATTCCAGCCGCGCCTTGCACGATCGGCTCGACAATCACAGCCGCCAAGCGACTGCCGAACTGCTCGAATAACTTGCGGTACTCGGCCAAGTAGTGCTGGGCAAGCTGATCCTGGGGCACCTCGCGAGGATATCGATACGAATCGGGGCAGGGGCCCCGAACAACGTCGAACAGCAGTGGAGCAAACATCGAATGAAAGCGAGCCACTCCGCCAACACTAACAGCGCCCAGTGAGTCTCCGTGATACGCGTTACCAACTGCCAAGAAGAGATCTCGTTGCGGTTGTGGCGACTCCTTTTGTCTCCAGTACTGGAAGGCCATCTTGAGCGCTACTTCAACGGCGCAGGCTCCGTCGCTACTGTAGAACACGCACTCCAAACCCGGCGGAGCGAGTTCGACAAGGCGAGCCGTCAATTCAATCGTCGTGGGGTTACTCATCCCCAACGAAGTCACGTGTGCAACTTTGTCCAATTGATCGCGGATGGCTTGATCGATCACAGGATGGCGATGCCCGTGAACATTGCACCACATGCTGCTGGCTGCATCTAGCAACTTGCGCCCTTGGACGTCGTACAGCCAAACTCCTTCAGCTCGCTCAATAATCAGCGGCTGGTAATCTGCCATCTGAGTAAAGGCGTGCCAGTAATTCTCTTGATCGACCTTTTGCAAATCCATGGTTTGGGCAGATTATAGTTCGGGCAGGCTGCTACCAATGCACCTCAACCATGGCACCAACTCGTACTCCCAACATTGCGCTGGCACTGTCATCGACCAAAACGATTTTCAGCGGAGCGGCACCATCCACGATGGCTACCAAAGTCATCGATGGTTGAGCATGATTGGCTGGATACAGACCGTACGTTTCGTGCTCGTCCACCACGACTCGCAGCGATGCGTCGGTCGGAGCTCCACGAAGTCGCTCGCTGGGAATATCGGTAATGAGGTTTCCGGTCGAGTCTACCTCGATAACTTTTCCAGTCAAAGTCTGTGACACGGCTCACTTCCAAAGGTGGTTAGGTATGGGGCGGGCAGTATTGTAGCATTTTTGCTGTCGGACTTCAGCCACGCTCAGGCCATCGCCGTGGTCTCGAATGTGAATTTCACGCGAAGAAACCTGGCTAAAGTCGTCGAAGTAGGCCCAAAATTGACTCGACGGGCTACATCGCGTCAATCATCTTTTGCAGCAGTTCGCGAACTAACTTGGCATCCGCATTGGCATTTTTCTTTCTGGCTGCACCGATCAACGAGCCAAGCGCCTTGGCATTACCCGCGCGAGCCTCTGCGATGACTTTAGGATTTTCTTCGATGAGTTCTTTGCAGAGCGATTCGATCTCGCTGCTGTCAACCTGCACGATCCCCAAGGCAGCCATAGCATCCGGAATGGTTGCGTCGTGTTCCAAGAGATACTGAAAAATGGACTTACCGCGAGTATTGTCGACCACCGAAGCATCGATGGCTCTTAACAATTCGCTCAGTCGAGCCGCGGAGATTGGGAATTGCTCCACAGAAAGATCGTTCTCTTTCAGCGTCCGCATCACGTCCTGCTGAATCCAGTTGCTTGAGCGTTTGGGATCGGCTCCCCCGGCAACAAGCCCATCAAAGTAGGCTACCATCGACTTACCTTGCGACACAATCACATCCGCGTCGTAAGGCTTCAGGCCGAGACTGACTTGCAAGCGATTGCGAGCCGCCGAGGGAGACTCGCCTAAGACCGCCGTCTGCTGCGCGAGCATTGCCTCGGTCACTCGTAAAGGCACTAAGTCAGGATCGGGGAAGTAGCGGTAGTCCGCCGACTCTTCCTTCTCGCGCTGTGCCTTCGTAACACCCGCTTCATCGTCCCAACCGCGAGTCTGCTTTGGAGCGTCCTTGATGGTCTTACCGGTTTGCTTCCACAACTCGAACTGCCTACCCGCTTCGTATTGGATCGCGCGCTCGACAGCTCGGAAGCTATTCAAGTTCTTGATCTCGACAATTGGCGTGGCTATGTCCTTACCATCGACTGGAATGTGCAAGTTGACATTCGCGTCTGCTCGCAAGCTGCCTTCCTGCATGTTGCAATCGGAAACTCCCAGGTACGTAAGCAACAATCGCAGTTCAGTTAGATAAGCCTTCGCGGCTGCAGCGCTCGTGATGTCGGGATACGAAACGATCTCCAACAGTGGAGTACCTGTTCGATTGAGATCAATCTTGCTATCGGCGCGACCATGAACTTCATCGTGCATGCTCTTGCCGGCGTCTTCCTCCAGGTGAGCCCGAATGAGTCGTACACGCTGCGTCGTTTCTGGAGCATCTGGATCAGGAAAGTCGAGATAGCCTTCACCGCAAATCGGCTGATCAAACTGGCTGATTTGATAACCTTTAGGCAAGTCCGGATAGAAGTAGTTCTTGCGATCCCACTTCGTAACCTCGGCGATCTTGCAATTGAGCGCCAGCCCGGTACGAATAGCTAATTGAACTGCTTTTTCATTCAGCACCGGCAAAGCCCCAGGCAGCCCCAAGCAAACGGGGCATACTTGCGTGTTCGGCGGCGCACCAAAAGTTGTCGAGCAACCGCAGAACAGCTTGGTTTCCGTCGAAAGTTGAACGTGAACTTCAAGTCCCACCACAAGTCGATATGGCGTCTGATTCATAGTTGTCCGCAGACTTTGATGAGGTTCGTGAGTAGGTGAGGAAAAGGAATACGAAAGCGATTAGACCAAGCTGGCAATCCTGGGCTCGAACAACCCGGCTCGTTGTAGCTGATGCCCAACGTTCAACAAGCGAGCTTCTTGAAGCTGTGGAGCTTGCAACTGAATCGCCAGCGGTAGGCCGGTGCCTGTAAAACCCGCCGGTAGGCTCATCGCCGGGATTCCTGCAAGATTCGCTTCGACGGTGAATTGATCGCCCAAGTACATTTGCACAGGATCGTCGATCTTCTCGCCAATTCGAAAAGCCGGAGTTGGAAACGCTGGACCAAGCAGCACATCCACCTTTTCAAAAGCTTGCTGATAATCGTTGGCAATTAAACGTCGCACCTTGAGCGCTTGCTTGTAGTACGCATCCGAATATCCAGCACTTAGCGCGAAGGTTCCCAGCATGATTCGACGCTTGACCTCTTCGCCTAATCCTTGGCTGCGACTGACGACCATCATCTGTTCCAGCGGGTTGCGCCCCGAAGCGATCGACTTGCTGGACGCATCTGTTGTGATGCGTGCGCGATAGCCGTAGTGAGCCGCTTCGTAACGAGCCAAGTTGCTGCTGGCTTCGCAAGGAGCGATGACATAGTAGGTAGCGACTGAGTGACGGCTATTGGGCAGATGCACCTCTTCGATCGTCGCACCCAAAGACTGTAGGAGTTTTTGAGTCGCTTGAACCGCTCTAGAAATCTCAGGATCTAACGCCGGATGATCTTGATGCTCGCGAACAACACCGACGCGAAGTCCCTTCAATGGAGCGTTCAAACCAGATGTCAAGTCGGGGATAGTAACGTTCAGCGATGTACTATCGCGAGGATCATGTCCGGCGATCACTTGCAACACCGCGGCCAAGTCCTCCACGTGATGCGCGAAGGGGCCAACTTGATCTAAGCTGCTGGCAAACGCGATCAGCCCAAAACGACTCACCAAACCATAAGTCGGCTTCAAGCCACAGACACCGCAAAACGCCGCAGGCTGACGAACCGAACCCCCCGTATCGGAACCGATGGCAAGCGGCGACATTCCAGCCGCAACGGTCACCGCCGCTCCACCACTGGACCCGCCTGGCGTTCTATCCAAGGCCCATGGATTGCGACTTGGGAAGAAGGCACTATTCTCCGTGCTCGACCCCATCGCGAACTCGTCCATGTTTGTCTTGCCCAGCATAACCATACCAGCGTCGATCAAGCGCTGAATACTGGTCGCGTTGTACGGAGGTCGAAAGTTCTGCAACATCTTGGAGGAACAAGTCGTTGGCAATCCTTCCAAACACAAGACATCCTTGATCGTAATTGGTAGCCCTGCCAACGGACTTAGTCTTTCACCGCCGAAAATCCTCGAGTCGACTTGATCGGCTTGCTCCATCACGGCCGCTTCGTCGAAGACATTGACCATGGCCGAAACGATTGAATCGAACTGATGCACGCGATCCAAGAAGTACTTCGAAACTTCGCGGCACGAAACCTCACGCTTGGCAATCATCGCGCCCAATTGGACGGCGGAGAGTTTTTCCAATTGCATATTACTTCCGAGATGAGAGAGCGGGGAATAGAACAGCGAAGCAGAGCAGGGGAGGCAAAGCCTGAATTGCTAACCAAGTACCGGCGGAACCAAGAAGAACTCGCCGTCGCTTTTGGGAGCGTTCGACAGGGCAACGTCGTGATCCAAGCTCGCTTGCAGTGTATCGGACCGCATCACTGTGTGTACGTCGACAGGGTGAGCCATCTCTTCTACGCCAGTAGTGTCCACTTCATTCAGTTGCTCGACGAAGGCGAGTACGTTGCGGAACTTGGAAGCGACTACTTCGAACTCTGCCTCAGCAAGCTCAAGCTTTGAAAGTGATGCAACTTTGAGGATATCTTCTCGACTAACATTCATCGTCGCTGGTTCGCCAATTAGAGAGTGCGTGGTACAACGTGCCGTGATCTTAGTTCGCAGCTCGTAGTCCGGAGATCGACAGTTTAGCAGAGATAGACCGAAGCCTTAAGCCAGGTCAGCCAGACTGCTTAGGCGTATCGCTCAGTCGGCCCCACTCAGTCGGCCCGCTCAGTCGGCCCGCTCAGACGGCCCGCTCAGACGGCCCGCTCAGACGTACCGCTCAGACGTACCGCTCAGTCGGACTGCTCTGCTCAATCTCAGCAGAATTTGGTCGTAACTGGAGCCGCCAAGCTGCGGAAACTCCATCAACGAAAAAACCTCCCACGAGTAACGCAGGAGGTTGTGTTGTGTTCTGAAGTCTAGCCGCGTAATGGACTTACTTGACGGTTGGCAGAGCAAATGGCTTCTGCTTAACAACCTTGCGTACTACGCCGCTGCGAATGCATTGAGTGCAAACACGCAGTTGCTTGTGTTCGCCGCTTGGAAGTTCAACGCGGATGTTTTGAAGGTTTGGCTTGAAGCGTCGACGAGTAATACCGGTAACCTTTGTACCCACACCACCCAAATACTTTGCTTTACCGCGGATTTCGATGCTATTTCCGACGGCTGGTTTCTTACCACAAACGGCACACTGGTTGGCCATAATCGGCTCTCCGACAACTGTCATTGACTACGTTTAAAACTATATCGCCCGTTTTTGCGAGCGGCAGCTAGTGATTTCTAGCGTAACTATCGACGAAATCCCCCTGCGGGGCGCACCCCTCCCAGGAAAGAGCACGAAGTATAGCTAGATTGGCAACTGAGACAACTGCAATTATCCCTGCAAAATACAGCGTCTGCCAACTTGTTGCATGACAGAATCGTTCCGAAACAACCCTTTAGAGGGAATATCACCTGCGGCGGTGCTCGTCCCGCTTAGGCGGCCGGTGGCCGTTCTGAACTAGCCGCCACGCGTTAGCGTC
>CAYWNG010000388.1:0-6623 GCA_964458685.1 uncultured Pirellulaceae bacterium | reverse complement strand
ACGGTCAACACCTACGAAGGCGCGCAGCGAGTCGTTATCGAGCGAGTGGGTGCCGTGGCGAAGAGTTGGTCCATACGCGCCCCAAGCGATAAACGTCATGGCGGTGAACAAAAGAACGAAGTGCAAACCTTTCATCGGTCAACCAATCGTAGAGTCTGTGAATGCGGCGGGAGTGGTACGGGAAGGTTCGTCCACAGGCCTATTGTACCCGTAGTTCAAGTTTGCAGAACCACACTGCGGACGACAGCAAGGACGACACAGCCCATCGCAATTGAGCCTGAAAGCCTGTGGAATTCGTTACACAGGCCTTCCGCAGACTTCGTGGCATCGGTCGCCGAGTTCCAGTCTTGCCAGTCAGCTATCGAGTCAGACTGACCGAGCCTTCCAAATGTTGCTCGGCGGTTTCATCCAACTCTCCTGCTACAGCCGCCGTTTGCCACTGAGCGGTCAT
The DNA here is from genome assembly GCA_964458685.1 of uncultured Pirellulaceae bacterium. Lineage (GTDB taxonomy): Bacteria > Planctomycetota > Planctomycetia > Pirellulales > Pirellulaceae > Aureliella. The sequence goes on along the minus strand of CAYWNG010000388.1, from coordinate 6,172 downwards.
CATGATGGAGTTAATGCCAGAACCGATCCCCAAAAGCGCCGTTTGGCTACCCATGGGGACAAAGCCGCTGCGGAGCGCCATAGCCAGGGCTGTTGGCAGTGCGACCGAGCCGCTGTTGCCAAGCCATGAAAAGGTCGAATAGTCGCGCTGCGTGGGCAAGCCTAGTTCGTCCAGCATCAACTTGCGGTGCGCCGATCCAACTTGGTGACAAATCGTGTAGTCAATTTCGTCCCGCGTGAGTCCCTCGCTGAGCAACTGTTCGAAGGTTCGCTTGCCAACGCCAACTCCCGCGTGCAACAACTGCTCGGAGTCCGTTTGCATTAGCGGCTGCATCGCGTGGCCCGCTTGATCGGTATCGCTTTGGCAAAGTCCATGATGCGCGGTTTCCGCGCGGCTGACGCAACTCGTTAGCCAATTGCCGCTCTGACTCAGGTCTCGATCAACCAGCAGTATTGCACAGCTTCCCGAACCAATGGTCAACGATGCGAAGGACGGCTTGATCGTTTGTCGAGTCAGTGAAGTATCCGCATTCAGCGCCGCGATGGTTGATTCGACAAGATTCCGCGCGCTCTCGGTACCAACGACAATGCCGGCGCGAATTGCACCCTGTTCGATCAGAGTTGCGATCTGCACCATGCCGCTCATCAATCCCAAGCAAGCGTTGGAAAGATCGTAGACCCAGCAGTTGGACGAAAGTCCCAATTGCGAATGGACTCGGCAGGCTGTCGCGGGTTCAAGGTAGTCGCGACATACGCTGGCGTGAATCAAGCATCCGACATGCTCGGCTGGAAACTCGGCAAGCTCCAAGGCTCGCCGCGCGCTTTCAATACTGGGTGTGCTAATGGGAGTGCCTGGATTCCAAAAGCGTCGCTGGCCAATGCCGCTCATCAGCTCCAGCCTGCCTTCGGGCAAGCGCAGTCGCTCGTAGGTTGGTGCTAACTGCTGCTCGATCTGCAACGAGGTAACAACGTTCTCTGGAAGGGTAAATCCGATCGATTCGATGGCGACACGTTGAAACTTCACTGGACTACCTTTAGGAAAGCTGCGGGCTCTTTAGACCTGCACAAAGCAGTGCTACTCAAGCCGCTTTAAACGTCTTCACACCCCAAACGCCACCAAGGAATTCATTTGCTAGCACAGTAGGTTGTGTTAAACCTTAACGGTTACACCAAATCTAGTGGGCCGCTTGCGAAGCTTGGTAGGTGGGTGTTAGGCTCTTAAATCACTCGGCAAGGGCTGCCGAGCTAATGGGACCACGATCTGGACCGGTCTCATTTAAGACGTCGCAGGGATTTTGCGAGATCAACCGAGATGGTCTATACCACTCATTTCGTATGTGAAACGAGCCGAATGCGTCGAGCATTTCGCGGACCGTATAGTTTTGCATATCGAATGTTCAAAACAAGTTCAAATCGATCGGCTATTGGGCCGTCGTCGTGGCCATTTGTCCGTCCCAGACCAGATTTTGGCTTCATTGGACTCTCTTGTGATTTCCCCAAGGTGCGCTGGACACCCAGCAAAATCGTTCGCTTCCCCCACTTCCAAGTTTCTATCTGATTAGGAGTTTCAGATGGCCAAGCCAATCATTGCGATTAACGCCGATTTTCGAGGCGTGACGCACAATCAAGCTGCGTTTTCGTATTTGGCGGCAGGTTACTACGATGCAATTTCAGCCGCAGGCGGAATTCCCGTGATCCTTCCCCCCAGCTTAGATAACGATGCCTTAGCTCAGTTTCTGGACCACGTCGATGGCTGCATGCTGGTTGGCGGCGGCGATTTGGATCCAAGAAATGACGGATTCATGCTGCACGCAACAACAAAGCCGATGGAACCCAAGCGCGAGCAGTTCGATCGACGGTTGGCTCACGAAATCATGGAACGACGCATTCCCGTCTTGGGAATTGGCGTTGGCATGCAACTCCTGAACTGCACCTGTGGCGGAAATCTCTTCCTGCACATCCCTGAAGACATCCCCGGTTCGCTTCCGCACCGTGACCCTCATGATCCTCAGCACCGCCACTCGTTGGTCATCAAGAGCGATTCGCTGATTGGTCGAGTCTACGGGGAAGGCGAAATTCGCGTAACTAGCCGACATCACATGGCTGTCGATGAAGTCGCTCCTGGCTTCCGCGTTACAGCTCGATGTCAAGATGGTGTTATCGAAGCGATCGAAAGTGAAATGGTGGACTGGTTCGCCATAGGAACTCAATTCCATCCTGAATGCGATGAAGCCAGTGCTTTAGACGTTCGCATTTTCGAAGAGTTCATCGAAGCCATTATTGAAATGAAGAAGCTCTCACCACGCGTCGAGCTAGAAGAGGCGATGTAGTCACGCAAGGTTCACAAGTTTCCTGATCCAAAACAAAAATCCCATCGGCTGGCCGATGGGATTTTTTTGTTGTTGCGTATTCCTGCGAAGTAATGTTTGCTACTTCGGTTGCTACTTGGGTTTCAATGCGGCTTGCTTGCGACGTGAACGCAGTAGATGCCCACCGAACACGGCGAGCACAGAAGTGATAATGAAGGGCTTGCGAAAGCTAGTATCGCTCGACTCGTTGGATGATTGCGAGTCAGCTTCGATCTTGACTGCTGGTCCTAGATTGCGGCTGATGCCATTGCCCCAGTCGATAGACTCAAGCGCGACGATCTCCTTGGAGTTTACTAAGTCCTCCGACGCATGACTATTGCAATAATGATCACGATCATCGATCACATCGAAGACTTGGTAGAGTCCAACCTTTGACTCAAGTCGTGCCGAGACCTCAATTGCGTCCGCAGGTCTTGCGATTCGAGCAATCGGGTCGCGGCGACATGCGATGTCGATAAGTCCGTTAGTATTTTCTATCCAATTGGCCATTACCAAATCACTATTGGCAACAGTATTATTCTCGGCTTCGACGTTTGTCCTGGACAGGCTCTTCAAGTTCTTGATCGATCGCTCTGCCAGCTTCCAAGGACGATTTGGCGAGGCATTTAACTTGCTGCCCAATTGGTTGTCAGCCAAGCCAGTGATGTCGATCAACGCGGTATCGGTGTTTGTCTGATGGTATCGAGAAGCGCTTTCGGAAGCGATAGCTTGATTCAGCTTGGAAGTAATTCCTGAAAGACTTAGCCGAGTCGACTGTCCAAGAAGATCAGCAGATGCAGGCTGTAAGGATGTCCTGGCGAGCTGATTGTTTTGCGATGGACTTGCGGAATCAAAATAGCCAAACGGACTTCGATTAGAACTATCGGCGTTATTGCCGCTCGCACGTGGGACGAACCTAAAGTCGTTCGAGCTTGAGTTGGTGGAAGGCAGTGAGATTGGTGGCGTGCTGGGGTGCGTGGTGCCTTCAGGACTAGGATTGCCAGACGAGTTGCCTACCGAAGGTCTGCCGCCGTTGCTTAATGAAATCAAGGTGATGTCGACGCGAATGCCAGTCGAAGGTTGCACCAAAGAAGTTACGTTGAGAATCGAATTGTTTTTCCCAGCCTGCGCGTTAGCCAAGATCCCGCCTTGATTGAAACTTGGCGAAGTTGCGCTTACCGGCGAGAATTCCGATTCGCCCGACATGCGACCGCGTGGTCCGCGCGGTGTCGAACGCATTGGGCTCGAGTCGCTCTCCGCGCTACCTGACTTGAAATCAGGATCGTACGCCGAATCACCCTTGTGTGCGTCGGCAGGGCCACCTGACTTGATTCCACGCACCAGCATGAACTGCTGAAAATGCGTGGTTCTGAAATCCGATTCCCATGGATCTGGTTCAAATGAATCGTGCTGGTAGCCTAGATCAGCCGAAAAGAGCTGCCGTCGCTCAAGTGTTTCACTTAGCAATCGCCGAAACTTTAGGTTCATGTTCATCGTCTCTTACTCTCGGCTGCGAGAAGGTTAGCCTTGTGGCTTTCTAGGTGTTCATTATAGCGTCGAACCTGCGGTGCTAGTCTTACTGCTTCCGACTGAAACTTGACAGATTCTCGAAATGCTTCCAGGGCCTCGTCCTGCCGTCCAGTTTGCTGGCATAAAAAAGCGAAGTTATTCAGTAAGCTACCGGTGGTGCTCAACACCTCCGCATCGCTCGAGAACTTCTCGGCAAGCATTCGTTGGTGTTCCAGCGCCTTTACGAAAGCATCGTAAGCCTCAGCCAGTCGATTGAGTCTCGCGTAGGTGACACCCATTTGATTAAGGCTTGCCGCAAGGTCGCTGCGATAATCGGGTTGCTCGGGCCAACGATTGACCAGTTGTTGACCAATGTCTTCGGCTTGATTGTAGGCTTCCAGAGCGGCCCGATGCTGTTTGTCCTCGGTCAGGGCGGCACCTAGCGTGTTCAAAGTCAACACTGTTTGGTTCGAGAGCTTGGCGTGATTGGGAACCAATTCTAAAGCCGCAATTTCCGCGGCAAGTGCTTTCCTGGCGACATCCACTGCATCGCTGGGGCGAACCTTGATCAACAATCCACTGAGGTTGGTTCGCATCTTGGCCAATTGCAAAGCGCGAGCGACATCTATCTTTTCGCTTTCTAGGGATTCCATCAACCGAATGGAATTCATGTACGCTTGTTCCGCGCTGCCTAAATCGTTTTGATCGCCAAGCAGTAAGCCTAGATTCGCCCACGCTGAGGCTGTTTGCACGTTTAAATCAGAGCTTTCGCGAACCATGGCGATTTCGTTTTGAACTTTAAGTGCTTGCTGAATCAATTGGCCAGCTTCTCGAAGTTCTCCTTTGCGGTGCAAAGCTTGGCCTAAGTTGTTGAGGCTAATCGACCAATCCAGCATCAAGTCAAAATCTGTCGGTGATTGCTTTACCAATCCCGAAAAGACGCGTTCAGACTCTCGAAGGGCTGTTAATGATTCTTCAGTAGCGCCAAGCTCGCCGTGCAGGACACCGATCTTTCCAAGGGTAGTTGCAAGACTTTGTTGCAAGTCTGGTGAATTCTGCGCGTCCGCTGCATAGACTTTGTAGTAGCCAAGAATTTGCTCGAGCAGTTGCCGACGTTCGCTCTCCGCTGCAGGAATGTTGGCCAGTAGTTCGGCCATCTGTGGCCCCAGCCGATCGATTGCCGAGCGAGCTAGAGCTTCGTTTCTCGCATTGCGACTGGCTATCAGCTCCGTCTGGCGTTTTTGCGCGGTGATCAACGAGAAGCTGACGATTAGGCCAACGATCAGTATTCCGAAAACTGAAGCCGCGATGGTTGCAGTTCGCTGATGGCGAATCGTCCATCTAACGGCGCGTTCCAAAAGCGTAGCAGGCCGAGCAATCGTTGGCTTGTTAGCCAGTACGCGACGCAAATCGTCCGCGAATGCTTGAGCTGTCTCGTAGCGATCATAACGCTCGTGCGCCATTGCTTTGGCAATCACGACAGCTAAGTCGCGTGGGAGATCGCTCCGCACAGATCGCAGTGGCTTAATATTGCGTTCGGAAATGTGCTTGAGAATGACAGTTGGCTCATCGCCTTCGATGGCAGGACTAAAGGTCAGCATCTCGTAAAGAGTCGCAGCTAACCCATAGATGTCCGAACCGCCATCGACCAAGGCGGCTTGTCCCCTGGCTTGCTCGGGGCTCATGTATCGAACTGTACCAACCAAGTCACCAGTGACTGTAACGGAAGAGCTTTGCGTGCATCGCGCTAAACCGAAGTCTGTTACCCAAATACGGTTCGTCGAGTCCAAAAGCAAATTCGACGGCTTGATGTCGCGGTGAACAATCCCAGCTTCATGAGCGGTATGTAGCGCTTCGGCGATTTGCGCGGCCCACTCAACGATCTCTTGCCAACGTGGGCCGGTTTCATTTTCGGAAACCGATCGCTGACACTCGATCCAATGATCGATCGACATGCCTTCAATCAACTGCATCGCATAGAAGTGAATGCCCTGCTGCATTCCCACGCTGTACACCGGAACGATGTTGGGATGTTGAAGCAAGCCCGCCGCTCGCGACTCATTGTGAAAACGCGCGATCTGCTTTGGGTTCAGAGCACTACTGAGCGACAGCAGCTTGAGAGCTACTCGACGACCGATCGAAGTCTGCTTGGCTTCGTAGACTACGCCCATGCCACCACGACCGATTTCGCGAATCAGCTCGAAGTCACCAAGTTGCTTGAAGGGCAATTCATGATCGCCGACTTCAGCTAAATTGTTTCGTTGGTGAGTGTTGAGTCCAAAGATCGCTTCCAGCTTTTGAAGATACTGGCTGAAA
>CAYWNG010000387.1:0-6628 GCA_964458685.1 uncultured Pirellulaceae bacterium | reverse complement strand
ATGTTTAAGAATGTTCCTCGGCAAGACATCGATATGATGTTGCCAGGAGCCGGCGTGCATATGACGTGGATCGACCACTCGAAAATTTTGTTACCCAGTGTGTACACTGCTGGCATGACGATGTGGCGAATCCTCAAGACGTTCTTGATGCTGGCGTTGTTGGGGGCCTTCAAGACGATAGGGATTGTGATCATCGCCTTGGTGGCTATTGGCTATGGCTTCAAGAGCATGTTCACCTTTCGCATGCACACGCAGCGTCGGTATCTCCTGAACATGACTCAGAATCTCTACTACCAGAGTTTAGGGAACAACGAAGGAGTGTTGTTACGCCTGTTGGAAGAAGGCGAGCAGCAGGAGTCGTGCGAATCGATCCTGGCCTATTTTGTGATGATGCAAAGTCAATCTACGCCGATCAGTTTGGAGCAGATTCGCGAGGGATGTCGCGATCTGGTGCATCAGGCAACGGGAGTCAATGCGACCTTCGACACGGAGGCTTCCGTCAAGAACTTGGTCCAGCTAGGAGTCGCCCGATTCGAACGCGAAGGTTGGGTGGCCCTGCCCTTGCCCGATGCGATTGAGCAGCTTGATCGGATCTGGGACGAGTGGTTTACGCAATAGAGCCGGAAGTCTGGTTTTTTGAAGTCCGAAAAAGCCTGGCGCATGCAAAGCGGGCTTTCGGCATCCATCAGAAACAGGCAAAATGTCTGCCTGTCCTTCAGTAGCTGAACTATCTACTGCTCGAACGATAACTTAGGTCGAACGACTCGTCGATTCGCCACACAGAAAAGGTTGCCACAATGACTCACGATGGAGACGTAGCAGAAACCCATGTGGACGCTGTCTATCGACCAAGCTCCGTAGGTAATGCGGCTGAAGCTCCACCGTTGTCGAAGGATGGTGCTTTTTATGGATACCTCACCTGTCAGTTCCTGGGTGCATTTAACGACAATCTCTTCAAGCAGTTGATCCTGCTTCTAGCGGTGCCAACAGCCGCGGCCGTGGCGGTAGCTGCCGACGCGGATGCCAAGCCGGCTGATCTGCAGGGCTTCGCGACAGTGTTGTTTGGAATTCCTTTCGTGATTTTCGGCGGCATTGCAGGTTGGCTGGCTGATCGCATTAGCAAAACGACGGTCATGGTCGGGGCCAAGGCGGCCGAGATCTTGATCATGGGGTTAGGCATGGTGGCCTTTTATATGGCGCCATCATGGGGAATGTCAGGGCTGTGGGTTGTGTTGTTCTTGATGGGCACACACAGCACTTTTTTTGGACCTGGAAAGTATGGAATTCTCCCGGAGATGCTTCGCTCCAAAGACTTAGCCAAGGCCAATGGTTTGGTCCAGATGACAACGTTCTTCGCCATCATCTTTGGAACAGCGCTAGCCGGTCCGCTCAAGGATTGGCTCGCTCCTGCGCAAGAGGCAGTGCAAGGAGCTGCGCAGTCAGCCAACACGGACTTGACCGGTGACCTGTGGAAAGCCTCTTTGGTGTGCATGGGCGTTGCAGTCTTTGGATGGATTGCCAGTTTGATGTTGCGGCGAACACCACCAGCCGATTCCACTGTCCCGCTCAATGCAGATGCTCTGGGAGTTCCCAAAGTAACGCGGCAATTGCTTCGCGTCGATCGACCGCTGTTGATGGCTCTTCTGGCGAGCTGTGCGTTTTGGTTGATTGCTGGGATGACGATGCAGTCGGTGAATTCGTTGGGTAAGACTCAGCTTGGACTTCCTGATACCTACACCAGTCTGATGACTTCGATCATTAGCGTTGGTATCGCGGTTGGGGCCGTGGCGGCAGGTTACTGCAGCAAAGGTGGAGCAGATCCAAGGCTTGCGACCTGGGGTTGTTGGGGTGTAATCGCCTGTTGCTTGTTGATCTCCATTACAATTCCAGGATACGGACATCTGCTGGATTTCAAAGGAACGCTAGTCGTGTTGGTACTACTGGGTGCTTCGGCCGCATTTTTTGCGATTCCAGTTCAAGTCTTCATTCAATCGCGCCCACCCGCCGAACTTAAGGGACGCGTCATCGCGTTCATGAATCAAGCGAACTTCTTGGCAATCGTTTTTGCCGGACTGTTGTATATGGGGGTCGATTGGCTATTGCGAGTCAATGATTGGCCTCGTAGTGTAGCCTTCGCTGCTGCTGCACTTGTCTTCTTGCCAGTTGCACTGATCTATCGATTGCCCAGCCCGCCGCAACAAGCTGAGTAACAAAGCTGAATAACACACAACTTTGGAGAGACAACTTTGGTTCGCGTACTAGTTTTTGGTGCTCATCCTGACGATGCCGAGATCTTTGCTGGCGGTTTGCTCGTCCGTCATTGCAACCTCGGTAACACGGTCAAGATTGTATCCGTCACCGATGGACGTTCGGGGCATCATGCAATTGAACCTGAACAGTTGATCAAGGTGCGACGGGCTGAAGCTAGATTGGCTGGCGAGCGAATTGGGGCCGAATACGTTACTTGGGATTTTCCAGACGGTTCATTGACGCCATCGATCGAAGTTCGCGAGGCCATTATTCGCGAGATCCGGACTTTTAAACCAGACTTGTTGCTCACGCACCGTCCCTACGATTATCACCCCGATCATCGCGCTGTTGGAACGGCGGTACAAGATGCAAGTTACCTCGTCACCGTTCCCCACATCTGCGCGGAAACTGCCTCGCTACGTAAAGATCCCGTGGTGGCTTACATGCCTGATCTGTTCACAAGACCATGCAAGCTTCGAGCTGACGTGGTGATCGAGATCACGGCTGAGTTCGATACGGTTGTGCAAATGACGGCGTGCCATAAATCACAGCTTTTCGAATGGCTGCCCTACCACGATGGTATTGCTGTACCCGAGTCCGATGAAGAACGCTTAGTATGGCTGGCGGATTGGCTATCGGGTTGGCACAGCAAGCGAGCGCAGTTTTTCTCAGCCGATTTGGTCGCTCGGGGTTTGCATTTAGACAAAGATCTGAAGCTAGAGGTCTTTGAAGTCAGCGAATACGCTGGCCAAGCGGACGTAGATCACTTGCGAGTGTTGTTTCCTGGGATGCAATAGCGCATGATTTCTTGATCCGGTCTTCAAAACTGCAAGATCAAAACGTACGCATTGAGTAGCGAACTACGAGGAACGAGTAAGTCACGAACCTACTTGGACTGGTGAAGTTTGATCGCCCGTCCTGCCTCGTCCAATATGAAATCGATCTCCATGAACGGTTCAAAGCCTATGTCTTGCCAGCACACGCGTGGAGCACCGCCGTCCTTGGATGGCAGGATCAAGAACAGTCCGTGCAGCGGCTGCTTTTCAAAGTCATCGAAACATCGCATGGCTTTGAATGCGACCAAGTCTTGGTCCGTGTGAAGTGCGATGTCTAGAGGCTTATCATAGTTCTTCAGCGCAGTTTGAATCTGCTCGACGCTCTCGGAACTAATCGCGATAAGGTCGATTCCCGACTTGCGAATCTCTTCGGCTTTAGGCGAGATCGCTTTCAATTGCTCGACGCAGTGTAAGCAACCAAAGCCCAAGTAAAAGACAACCAGCGTGGGTCGTTGGACTGCGTACAAATTCAAATCCTGTCCTTGGATATCTTTGATGGTGATGTTGGGCATGGGGTACGGGCTCCAGCGATACGGCCCGAGCGTATCCAATTCTGGACGCGGACCTAGATCCTCCGCAGGCTTATAGGTTGAAGCCCAAGGTTGAGCTTGTCCTAGCGATTGAGCGACCCAATTGAGTCGCTCGAGCAAGGGCGTGCGAGTGTCGGCTTGTGAGCAAAGTTCTCGCAAGCGTTCAAAGCTCTCGCGAGCGGCCTCGGAGCCACCGTGCTGAAACTGAATCCATGTTTGCAAGGCCAATGGCAAGACTTCGCCGGGCAGATCCGCGACCTTCTTTTTCGCCGCTTCGATAGCCTTGTCAAAGTCGCCCGCAGCCAACTGCCATTCTATCGTTAGGAAATCTAAGTCCTCGCCTTTGCCTGCAAGGTCGATGGCATCGAACCATCGCTTTTGCGATGCACACTGAGCTGCCCGAATTGTATTGACTGTCTTTTCAATCTTCTTTTGCGACTGATCGATCTTCTTGCGAGACTCGTCGTTCTTTTTCTTTTGCTCGTCAAGATCCTTTTTCGTCTTCTCGACGTCAACCTCCGCTGGCTTGCTTGGCTTATCAGGTTGGTTCGCAGGTTGATTTGCTACGGCAGTATCTTTTTCATCGGCCTCGCAAAGTTCGGTGTCACCAAGTTCGGTGTCGCAAGGCGTCGTGTCGCAAGGTGCGGTTGCGGCAGTAGCGGGGGCAGGTTGAGGCATTTCGGCAGGAGCTTCGGACTGTGTCTCCGCGGGCTTTGCAGTCTCAGTCTTGGCAGTCTCAGTCTTGGCCTCCTCAGCCTTTACTACATCCGTCTTTGTAACCTCAGTCTTGGCTGCGTCAGACTTTGCTGCGTCAGCAACGGATGATTCACTGGCAGGGGCCTTAGTCTCGGGCGAGGCGGGCTCGGGCTGCTTCGGCGGCGGATTTTTCAACGCTTCTAACTTTTGATCAATCTCTTTGTCTTGCGCGGTCAACTCATCCAGTTGCTTTTGATTTTTCGCGATGCGATCATTCAATTCCTGTAGAATTGGCTGTGCTGCTTCGGCCGATTTTCCAAGTGCTTGAGCGACACCAACATATCGCGACCATTGCAGGTGTAGATCTTCATCCTCGGGAACATCTGGCAGATAAGATGTCTGGGAGAACTCGATCATTCGGTCCCAAAGTTGGTAAGCATGAAGAGTCTGGAACAGACGTTCTCGACCGTATTTGGAGCTGCCGGACTTTTTCAGCGAGTTGTACTTGGGATGTCTAGGCAGTTCGATCATGTTGGTGGCCAGCGAGATAGCCTCTTCGACTCGGCCAATCTTGATCAAGTTGCGAATCAGCCATTCGTTGTTGTGAGCAAAGTTATGAATCTGATCGGGCATAACTCGATCACGCATCATGTGAGCGTGGTCGACTCGCGCGGAAGCCTCTTGTTGCCAGCAGGCATCTTGGTAGCGGTGTAACTTGGAGTAGATGTGGCCGGGCATGTGCCACATGTGTGCGATGCCTGGCATGCTGGGACCGCAAAGAGCTGCGCTCTTGAGTGCTAGGTCGGCTTTTTTGCGATCCCAAAGGTGGATTCGGTAGTGATGAGCTGGGTGCATTGGATTCGCATCAAAGACCTGTTGCAATAGAGCGTTGATCGCTGTGTGACCCAAGATTGGCAGATCGTTGCGTTCGTTAGCCCAAAGTTGACCAACCAGAAGCGCCTTGGCTTCGATATCATCGGGGAATTCGATAACGATCTCATCCAAAGCTTCGGTGTACTTTTGAGCTCTCGTCTTTCCTGAGATCTTTTTCTTGCCATCCTCTTCGGTATCAACACAGAACTTGCGATAGGCATCGATATACATCTGCTCGCGGCGAGTCACATGGGCTTTACGATCGACGGCCTTTTGGATGAAGGCTTGCGCTCGCTTGAGATTTTCGACATTCGCCATAGCCATGCCCCAATATGCGATTGCGCATTGGGGATCGATCGCCGCGGCTTGACGAAATGATCGCTCGGCTTCGTAATACCAAAACCCGTGAATCTGAGCCAAGCCTTGATTTACAAAGGCTTGAGCTTCTGGAGATGTTGTCGTCACTGGGAAGGTGAGCTTGGCCATTCCTTCCATCAGATAGGCGGCGCTGCGGGGGCCTTCGTTGTAGGCTTCGCCGTGGTACGAATGCCCTTGAGTAACCTCAGCCGCAGGCTTTTCTGATCCAGGCTTCTCTGCTGTAGCCTTTTCAGCTTGTGCCATTTCAGTTGCTGGTTGCTCTGTCGCGGGCCTATCAACAGGACTTGCTGTGTCTTGGGCAGCCGCATGCATATGACAAAGCAGACTAGCTACTAGCGGGATAATCTGCCACAAGTAGGGTGTCAGTGACTGCGAAATGCTGCGAGCTTGAATCGATTGGCGATGCATGGACGGTCAATTCGGCTGAGGTGGATGCCTAGGCGGGATATCAAGCAGTTTATGCTCACTCAAATCCCTGGCTAATGCAATTCCCCTTCTAGCCGAAGCCGCCAAAATAGTCCCATCTACAGCAAAGAAACCGGCTAACGAAAAGGCCTGTGATAACGCAGAGGTTCATCACAGGCCTTGAATTGTCAGTCGTAGAGCTTTGGACAGTCGGCGGGTTAGGAGCCAACTTGAGCCGGATCAAATCCACCGTTGCTTAAAGGTGAAGGTGCTGTAACGTTCGATCCATTCTCGCGAGGTGCAAAGTATCGACCTCGTTCCTGAGCGTCTTGATAGGCGGCAGCGTCCCAAGGTCCTTCGCTCATCCCAATCTGGTTGTACTGTAGCAAGGCACCTTTTTCGCGATTGAAGTCTCGCAGTGCTAATTGGTAGTCAATCAGGGCTTTGAAGTAAGCTGTTTGGCTGGTTGCCAGTTGTTGCTGAGCTTGCAAAAGGAAGTTGATGTTGTCCAAACCTCCTTCGTAGCGAGCTTGCAGTGCCGCGACTTGAGCTCGATCCGACTCTTGGCGATTGAAGTTAGCGTCCATCAGCGCGAAAGCTCGGCTTACGGCCCGTGAGGCGTTGCTTAAGTCGTGCGAAATCTTCAGTTCGGTCTCTTCA